>JBDHFN010000029.1:0-35639 GCA_039590375.1 Gemmatimonadota bacterium | reverse complement strand
ATCCCACGTTCCAAGGGGACCGAGTCATCAGCTTCGGGTCGACGTTCAATCTCGACCGAATGGCGCCCGCGGATTGGGGGGTCGAGATCCCCGTCACGGTGACACACGTGAGAAGCGATCAGGACCCTCGCTTCCTCACCGGGAGTGATATCCGGGCGGACAACATTCGGAACCTGAGGGAACCGGGGTCACGCAGAACCCGCGTCGATGTGGCGTTCCGGAAGCGCACACCCGCGGCGAATCCGGTCATTGGTCTTCTGCTCGATGGCTTGGAGGCGCGGGCCGGTTACTTCACGGCCAGTTCGACCACCATCACGTCCGAAGGGTCGGCGGCGGGTGTCGACGGGCACCTGGGGTATGGTCGTGCCGTGGGAAGGCGCGACTTCGGGATCGTCCCCGGCTTCCTCAAGCCGGTGCTACGATGGTTACTGCCGAGTGCGTGGGAAGATGCGATCGTCGACAGCCGTTTTCGGTGGAGTCCGGAGCGCTTCTCCTTCGGTGCGTCGTATGCCCGTAGCAGTCAACGGGCCCTGAGGTTCGACCATATCCTGCAGCTGGACGAGGACTCCAGGGTGAGGCCCACCCGGTCTCCCCGAGAATCACTGGAGGGCGCTTTCGAGATCGTCTTCCGGCCGTTCGAAACGTTCTCGGCCGAGGCGGAGGTACTCTCCATCCGGGATCTGCTCGATCCGGAGAAGGCCGTCGTGGATCCCATCGTTCAGGGCTTGCTCGACGAGGAGAGGCTCAGGCTCGTGGGGGCCGATCTCGGGTGGGAGACGGACAAGGTCCTGCGGACGCGCATGAACTTCGATCCGAGTTTCGGGGATTGGGTGCGTACGGCGCTTAGCTGGCAGACGTTCTACGCCACCCATCGTACGGCGACCTTCGTCGACCGCACACTGGACCCCGTCGGCGACTCGGCCATTACGCTGGTTCGCGACGTAAACGGCGGCCGCGACTTCACCGGCCAGTTCACTCTGGTTCCCGCTGCCGTTCTCGGGACGCCCGGAACGGAGCCCTCGGGAGGATCGGCGTTGAGCAGAGGGGCAGGAGCGATCATGGGTGCGGTCGATCCCGTCACGGTCACTTACCAGTCCGGGTTGACCTCGCGCTTCGATCGCGATCCGGTGGATCCGAACTTCTCCTATCGCTACGGATTCGCGGGCGTCGATGGATATGCGGCGTTGGGGGCCGACACGGCGACGACGTTTACGGACCGGGTCGGCTGGACCGTCCGATCCGGCGTGCGACTGCCAGCGGAGTTTCAAGTGGGCGTGAACTATCGTCTGGCGACGGCGAACACGTTGGACACGCGGAGTGACCGAACGCTCCGGCGCGAGACCTGGCCAGACGTCAGCCTCGCGCTTGCGAATCTTCCGCTTCCCGACCAGGGCCTGATCAGACGCATGAGCTTATCCGCAGGATTTCAACGGATCAGGCAGAGGACTGCGTTTGGCGGGTTCGGCCAGCAGAAGAGGTTCCAGCGGGACGAACGGATTCCGGTGGAGATTTCCATCGTTTGGGGTGGCGGCATTTCGACGAGCTATCGGGGCTCATTCACGAGCGGTGAGGGAAGTGACCCCACCGGCGAGACTGAAAGAGACAGGAACAATCATACGGTCTCGCTCGCGGCCTCGATGCAGCCACCCTCCTCGTTGGCCGGCCGCCTGACGCGCCCCATCACGATGTCGGCGCTCGGACAATACTCGTCCGATCGAAACTGTCGGAACACGACGACCCGAGCGGAGTGCGTGCCGTTCTTGGACGAGCTCATTCGAAGCCTGGTGTTTCGGGTGGAGACCGCAGTGTCCCGTATGGACGTTCGACTTCAGCTTTCGTATACGGATCGACAGTCGTTCGTAGGGCTCCAGTCGGGGTCCTCCCAATTTCAGTTCGGCCTCTTCGGCCGCTTCGTCATCGCGGACGATACACTGCTCAGATAGCTCCGGACGTTACGCTGCTCACATAGCCATGGTGACGCCCCGCCTCGGACCGCACCGTGACGAATGACGTCCTCTGAGATCCGTGCCCTCGGGCACGCCGCCGTGCTGGTGCTGGGTCTCGGCATCCTTCGGGCCACCGTAGAGGGTTTCCGGAGCCCAGTGATGACCCAGGGAGCAGAGGCCCAGGATTCCTCCGGCCTCACGGTGCTGCTCGACGAGAGCCGTGGAAGCCGCGACGAGGCCCGGAGGCGAGCGCTTCCGCTTGCCGGAGACGAGCGGATCGACCCCAACACCGCCGGAGAGGAGGAGCTGGATCGCCTGCCGGGCGTGGGTGCGGCGGTCGCCGGAAGAATCGTTCAAACGAGGCGGGACCATGGACCGTTCGCGGAGCCGGCCGATCTGCTTTCGGTGCGGGGGGTGGGACCGGCCGTCCTCGCCAGAATGACACCTCACCTCGAGTGGCCGGCCCAGCCCCGGTCCGAACGTGCGGCCCCGCCCGTTTTCGAGCGCGAGGCCGGGCCCTCTCGCCCAGCTCCAGCAAGCGATGCTCGTATGCCCGCCCGGCTCGACCTCAACCGCGCGAGCGGTGAAGAGCTGCAGACGCTTCCCGGAGTCGGTCCGGTGATGGCTGAGCGCATCCTCACCCTACGACGAGCCCTGGGCAGATTCCGCAGGCTGGAGGAGCTTGAATCAGTCCGGGGAATCGGCCCCGCCACGATTGAACGGATTAGGGGCCTCGTATTCGTCGGAGGCTGAGTTTTTTGTTCTTGCACCTCGGGGGTTCCCGTCTCTAACTTTGGGTTGGGATACAAACGTTTCCACGTGATTCCTGCCCCGCGGAGGGGCCCCAAGCGATGCCAACCAACGTCGCAGAACATCGCCTCGGTGACCTTTTTGTTCGTGAAGGCCTCATCGATGCCCAACAACTTCAAGACGCGCTAGCAGACGCCAAGGAAGGTGGGACGCGTGTAGGGTTCTCTCTGGTCAAGCTCGGATTCGTGGGCGAAAACGAGTTGACCCGGATGCTCTCCAAGCAGTACCGCCTTCCAGCCGTCGACCTCGAGAAGGTCGATGTCGATGCCAAGATCTACAAGCTCATCGATGGGGAGATGGCGTACAAGCACCTCGTGCTTCCGTTGCGCAGGGTGGGCCGGACGTTGACGGTGGCGATGGCCAACCCGTCCGAGATGGAAGCCATCGACGTCCTCCGCTTCAAGACCCGGTACGACATCGAGCCGGTGATCGTCGGGGAGTACACGCTACGCAAACACCTCGAGAAGTACTACGGCGTTTCGGAGGATCAGGTCGACGATCTTCTGGGCGACTTCCTGGAAGAGGACCTCGAGTTCGTCGAAGAAGAGGAGGAGGAGGAGAACCTCGCTGCCCTCCAGGTCCAGGTCGAGGACGCGCCGGTCGTCAAGTTCATCAACGGCCTCCTCACCGACGCGGTCCGCAAGGGCGTCTCCGACATCCACATCGAGCCGTATGAGAAGGAAATCCGCGTGCGCTACCGGATGGACGGAGCGCTCTACGAGGTCATGAAGCCGCCGATGAAGATGAAGGCCGCCCTCGTGTCCCGGATCAAGATCCTCTCCGACCTGAACATCGCGGAACGCAGGGTCCCCCAAGACGGGCGCATCAAGCTCCGGATGAAACGGAAGGTGGTCGATTTCCGTGTCTCGACGCTCCCGGTGATCTTCGGCGAGAAGATCGTGCTGCGTATCCTCGATGCGGGGAACCTCACGTTCGATCTCACCTCGTTCGGGTTCGAGCCCAAAGCCGAAAAAGATTTCATGGGGGCGATCGCGAACCCCTACGGCATGGTCCTGGTGACGGGCCCGACCGGTTCAGGTAAGACCACCACGCTCTATTCCGCTCTCTCCCAGATCAACGATGAGGGCGTCAATATAATGACTGCCGAGGACCCGGTTGAGTACAACCTTCACGGGATCAATCAGGTTCTCGTCCGTAACGAGATCGGGATGAGCTTTGCGGCGGCGCTCAAGGCCTTCTTGAGGCAGGACCCGAACATCATCATGGTCGGTGAGATTCGAGACCTCGAGACGGGCGGCATCGCCATCAAGGCCGCGCTCACCGGTCACCTGGTGCTCTCCACGCTGCACACGAACGATACGCCATCGACGATCACCAGAATGATCGACATGGGCCTGGAGCCCTTCAATCTGGCCGCGGCCCTCAATCTTCTCACGGCCCAGAGGCTTCTGCGTAAGATCTGTTCGGATTGTAAGGCGGAAACGACGTATGAAGAGGAATACCTGAACTCCGCGAAGATCCCGCTCGACTGGGCCAGTGCCCAGACCTTCTACAAGGGAACGGGCTGCGACTCGTGTGGCGGCTCCGGTTACAAGGGGCGTCAGGGCCTGTACGAAGTCTTGGCCGTCAACTCCGAGATCCGGAAATCGATCATGATGGGATCCGGCACGGACGAGCTTCGGCAAGTGGCGTTGGACAATGGAATGCTCACGCTTCGTATGGACGGCCTCAAGAAGGTCGAAAGAGGTGCCACGACTTTGGAAGAGGTCATCAAAGAGACCTCGGCCATTGACTGATCTGTTGAACACTAAATCGTAAAGCGAACCGAATGAACGAGCCGATCACCCCTACGACCCAGGCAGCGCCCGACGCCCCACCCGAGGCGGCGCCTGCGGCTGCAACTCCGCAGCCGGGCGCTACGAGCCAGGACGTCAACCTCCGGGTCCTCCTTCAGGAGATGATCCAGAAGGGGGCTTCGGACTTACACGTCACGGCGGGGGTGAAGGCGAAGATCCGGATCGACGGAGAACTCCGCGATTCCCAGATCGACTATGTCTTGAAGCCGAAGGATACGCTCCAGATTGCGTATTCCATCCTGACGGAGAACCAGAAGAAGCGCTTCGAGACCGAGGATGAGCTGGACTTCTCGTTCGGTGTCCAGAACCTCTCCCGGTTCCGTGGGAACGTGTTCAAGCAGCGAGGCTGTGTGGCCATGGCCATCCGGCAGATCCCGTACGAGATCACGTCGGTCGAACAACTCGGCCTGCCACAGGTCATCACCACGTTGGCGGAGCGCCCACGCGGGCTCGTCCTCGTTACGGGCCCGACCGGCGCGGGGAAGTCGACCACCCTGGCGGCCCTGGTGGACATGATCAACCGCCAACGTCGCGGGCACATCATCACCATCGAGGACCCCATCGAGTTCATCCATAGACACCAACGGTGCATGGTGAACCAGCGCGAGGTAGGCGCCGATACTCACAGCTTCACGGCTGCGCTCAAATACACGCTTCGGCAGGACCCGGACATCATCCTGATCGGGGAGATGCGAGATCTGGAAACGATCGGCGCCGCGCTTACAATCGCCGAGACCGGTCACCTGGTGCTCGCTACGCTTCATACCAACTCCGCCGCCGAGTCCATCAACCGGATGATCGACGCCTTCCCGTCGCACCAGCAGGGACAGGTCCGCGCGCAGCTCGCCTTCGTTCTCGAAGGAGTGGTGACGCAGATGCTGCTCCCGAAGGCGAAAGGACGCGGCCGAGTTTGTGCGGCCGAGGTCATGATTTGCACTCCCGCGATCCGTGCCGTCATCCGCGATGAAAAGATCCATCAGATCTATTCGCTGATGCAGGCTGGGAAGAAGCACGGCATGCAGACGATGAACGACGCCTTCCAGGCGCTCTATATGCAGGGCATGATCACCAAAGAAGAGGCGCTCAAGCGCTCAGCGGACCCGACGGAATTCCTGCGCGCTGTGGGTGAACCCGCAGCGGATCCAGCGTGACCAACTTAAGGAATTAGGTAAACCATATGCCGACCTTCGATTGGAGTGCCCGCCCGGCGGCGGGCGGCGACATCAAAGAGGGCAAGATCGAGCTTGCCAACAAGGAAGACGTAATTGCCTTTCTTCATAAGCAGAGACTGATTCCGGTCGCGGTGCGAGAGCAGCCGAAGCAGTTCTCGCTTCAGTTCGGTACGGGGGTCGCAACTCGGGACATCGTGATCTTCACGCGACAGTTCGCGACGATGATCAACTCCGGTCTTCCTCTCGTGCAGAGCCTGGACATTCTGGCGGAACAGACGGAAAACGCTGCTTTCTCCAAGGTGCTCCGGGAAGTGCTGTACGACGTCGAGTCGGGCCATACGCTCGCCGCGGCGATGGGGAAGCATCCGAAGGTCTTCACGGAGCTCTTCGTCAACATGGTGGCCGCCGGTGAGGCGGGTGGTATCCTCGATACCATTCTGCTGCGTCTGGCCACCTTCCTGGAGAAGAACGACGCCCTTATCCGGAAGATCAAGGGTGCCATGGTCTATCCGTCCGTGATCTTTTCCGTGGCGGGGATGGCCATCGTCATTCTCTTGATCTTCGTGATCCCGACATTCCAGACCATGTTCGAATCGGCGGGTATCCCGCTTCCGCTTCCGACCCGAATCGTCATCGGCATGTCCGCCTTCCTGCAGGCCTTCTGGTGGGCGCTCGCGATCGGGGTCGTGGCGACCATTTTTGCGGTCAGGGCGATCTACGCGACCCCCGGCGGTAACCTCGCGATCGACAGGCTCATGCTTGCTCTACCGATCCTGGGCGATCTTCAACGCAAGGCCGCGGTCGCGCGCTTTACACGCACCCTGGGAACCCTGGTGTCTTCGGGCGTCTCGATTCTGGAAGGACTCGAGATTACGGCCAAGACGGCGGGTAACCGAGTGATCCACGACGCTGTCATGAGTTCGCGAAGCTCCATCGCGGGCGGTGAGACCATTGCCGGACCTCTCAAGGAGTCGGGTGTGTTCCCGCCGATGGTGGTGCAGATGATCAATGTGGGTGAGCAGACAGGTGGCTTGGATAACATGCTGACGAAGATCGCCGACTTCTACGACGATGAGGTCGATGCGGCGGTCGAGGTGCTCCTGGCGGCCATGGAGCCTATCATGATCGTGGTACTCGGCGTCGTGGTGGGTGGCATGATCGTAGCCATGTACCTGCCCATCTTCGACATGATCAACGCGGTGGGGTAGGCGATAGCGACAGCATGGCCACTCCACGCCGCCCCAACGCGGGACGGTGTTCTGAATGACGGACACGGTTTTCGGGCAGATCGTCCGAGGGGAAATTCCGGCCGATCTCGTCTATCAAGACGAGTTGGTGACCGCGTTCCGGGATGTCCAGCCCCAGGCCCCAACCCACATTCTCGTCGTCCCCAACAAACCGGTTCAGACCGTTGCCGACGTGACCGAGGAGGACGAGGCGGCGCTCGGTCGTATGATCCGGGTGGCCGCCAGGCTCGCTGAGGAAGAGGGGATCGACGAGGCGGGATACAGACTGATCCTGAACTGCCGGGCCCACGCCGGCCAAGAAGTCTATCACGTCCACCTGCACCTGCTCGGTGGCCGCCCCCTCGGGAGGATGTTGTCGGATCCTTGAAGGCTGTTGAAGGAGTACAGCGGGTCGCGCACATGGCGCTTGTGCGCGTTCAGACAAGGAACGACGACGAGGCGTAGCAACGCTACGGCGAGGAGGAGAGACGCAGGATCAACCGCACAACCGCCCTGTGCCCTCCACCATTTCTGACATGAGCTTGCACGTTGATGGGTTGCGGTGGCACGGCCCCGACCACGCTTCGCGCGGTGCCCCCGTTGTTGGAGCTCCTAGGAGCTGGGACCGT
Source organism: Gemmatimonadota bacterium (assembly GCA_039590375.1). Lineage (GTDB taxonomy): Bacteria > Gemmatimonadota > Gemmatimonadetes > Longimicrobiales > Gaopeijiaceae > UBA822. The sequence continues at coordinate 28,039 of JBDHFN010000029.1, read as the reverse complement.
GGCATCCGCAACGCGGCCCACTGTACTCCTTCAACAGCCTTCTTAGTAACCCACGCGCTTCGGATCGCCTTGCCCGCGTGACCCCACCACACAATCTTCCTCCCCTTCCTCAAACAGCCTTCAGGGATGCGTAATGGAAACTCTCGAGAATGTCGTCACTGCCGTCCGGATTTTCGTATGGGAGTGGGGAATTCCTGTCGGGGACTCGACCTTCCCCCTCGTGGTCATCGCCCTCATCGGGGCGGGGACGTTCCTTACGCTTCGCCTCGGCTTCATCCAGCTGCGGCATTTCGGCCATGGCGTCGGAGTTGCCACGGGTCGTTACGACGATCCTGAAAGCACCGGAGACGTATCGCACTTTCAAGCGCTCACTACCGCGCTCTCAGCCACCGTCGGTATCGGCAACATTGCCGGCGTCGCGCTGGCCGTTCATTGGGGGGGACCCGGTGCCTTGGTCTGGATGTGGCTGACCGCCTTCCTGGGAATGGCCACCAAGTATGCCGAGGTCGCGCTTTCCATGCATTACCGCTCGGTGCACGAGGATGCGGAACAAATCGTGGGCACCGTCTCGGGCGGGCCCATGTACTATATCGAGCACGGGCTCGGTCAGGGTTGGAAATGGATGGCCGTGTTCTTTGCAGCGATGCTTGGGTTCACGGCCTTCTTCACGGGGAACGCGATCCAGGCGAACACCGTGGCCGACACGGCCGAGACCGCGTTCGGGGTCGCCCCCTTCATCACGGGTGCCATCCTGGTCGGCATCGTGGCCTCGGTGATTCTAGGAGGCATCAAGCGCATCGGGCGCATTACGAGTATCCTGGCCCCGCTGATGGCCGGGATCTATGTGTTGGCCGCACTAACCATCGTTCTCCTGAATGTGGGGGACGTGATCCCCGCGTTCGTAACGATCTTCAGCGAGGCGTTCAATCCCACGGCTGGTGTGGCTGGGACAGGCGTGGGCGCCATCATGGTCACCATGATCTGGGGGGTCAATCGCGGCCTCTTCTCCAATGAGGCGGGTCAGGGCTCCGCACCCATCGCGCATGCGGCCGCGCAGACAGACGAGCCCGTCTCTGAGGCCGTCGTGGCGCTGCTCGGGCCCTTCATCGACACCCTCGTGATCGTCACCATGACGGCCCTCGTGATCGTCATGATGGGCGTGTACAACGAGCGCGTCCCCACCCAGATCACGCTCGTTGGTGGTGATCTCAGCTGGGTGACGGGAGACGCGGGAGCGGGATACGAAGACGTCGTGGCGCCGGCTGAGCTCCAATTTCAGAACGGAACGCAGACCGCCGGGAGTGCCGCCGTCGCGTGGCACGAGGTGGAGGTAGAACAGCTCTACACGGACGAGGGCATGACTCAGGGGTTCACCGGTTCGGTGTTTCCCGCCCGGGGCGAGGCCGTCGATGCCGGGGGCAGCGTCTATGCGTCGCTCTGGGGAATGGCGGTGGAAAGCGGAGCGCCGCTCACGATGTACGCCTTCCGAAAGGGACTCGCGCCTCTCGGCGATTGGGGTCATTACGTGGTGATCTTCTCCGTCTTCCTGTTCGGCATCTCCACGGCCATATCCTGGAGTTATTATGGGGACCGCTGTGCGATCTACTTGTTCGGTGAGGGGTCTGTTCTTCCCTACAAGGTCGTGTACCTGATCATGCACTACGTGGGAGCGGTGGTCGCGCTGAATCTCGTGTGGGAATTGGGAGACATCGCGCTCGGTATCGTGATCCTCCCCAATCTGATCGCCCTGGTTCTGCTCTCCGGAAAGATCAAAGAGCTCACGGACGACTACTTCGAGCGGAAGCCCTGGAAGACGACCGGCAAGGTCTAGGCCTTTCCCTTTGAGCACGCCATGGTCTCCTCTCGGGGCGGCTCTGGCGGCGTTCCATGATCGCGGAGAGGACGTCGCCGTGACGGTCCGAAACGACTTCGGCCAGACGGAAGACATCCGAGCGTCGTTCTTCTTTCGCGCCGAGGAGGCATTCGAGGAGTGGGAGTCCATCGCGCTCCGCCAGTGCGGCCCACGAGTCCTCGACGTCGGAGCGGGTGTGGGTGCCCACGCGCTGGCGCTTCAGGCCCGGGGCCACGAGGTCACCGCGTTGGACGTGATCCCGGAGGCCGTCCGCATCATGCGAGAGCGGGGGGTGGAAGACGCGAGGGAAGGGACCATCTTCGAGATCCCGTCCGCCGAGGCATACGACACGATCATCCTGCTCATGAACGGCTCGATGATCGCGGAGACTCTCTCGGGTCTCGATCGCCTGCTCGGGGCTGCGGTCGCGGTGCTCGAGCCGGGCGGCGCGCTCATCCTCGACTCCACCGACTTGCGCGACGGCCCGGACGCGGACGATGCCGGCACCGACGACTCCTATCTCGGTGAGCTACACTACCAGCTTTCGGTCGGAGAACTCGCGGGCGACGTCTTCCCGCAGTTGTTCGTCGACCCGGACACACTGGGCGCGAGGGCGCGGCTCTCCGGAGGGGACACGGAGATCATCTGGAGGGGACCCGGCGGACGGTATTTGGCCCTCATATCAGTCCCCGACGATACGACCGGGCAGGACCGCACCGTCTCCGAAGCGCTCCCGTAGACCGTCCACGACGTGGTCGAGGGTCCGTTCTCGCTGGCCCTCCAGGTGCTCCTCTTCTTCGAACAGTCCGAACTGGGCGGGAGTGTCTCCTGACCCCAGGTTGGTCAGTCCCACTCCGAGAAGTCGCGCCGGGGTCCTGCGCTGGGTCCGCAATTCCGCCAAGAGTTCTCGGGCGATTCGGTATGCGGCTCCTTCGGTTTCGAGTGGCTCCACCACCGTCCGCGAGCGCGACCGCGTCTTGAAGTCCCCGTCCCTCAGCTTGACGGTGATGGTTCGGGCACGAAGGTGTGCCTTGCGGAGCGTGTGTGTGACCGACCTGCAGAGGCGCAGGAGCATGCGCTCCAGGTCTTCATCCGACTTCAGGTCCTGGAAGAACGTGCGCTCGGCGCTGATGGATTTACGGGGTTCCCGAGGATCCACCCTCGATGAATCCAGCCCCCGCATGCGGCGGTAGAGCCAGCGTCCCCGATGAACTCCAAACCACCGCTCGAGCCAGGGCTGCTGGACCTCCAGGGCCTCTTCGACCCGAACCAGCCCCCGTTTTCGCAGCGCCTCGACCAGGGCGGGGCCCACCCCGGGAATGTCGGCGAGTGCCAGTCTCTTCATGAAGTCCGCTTCCCCACCCTCCGGGACGATGTGCACGCCTCCGGGTTTCGCGACTCCCGACGCGAGCTTGGCGATCATTCGGCGCGTTCCACCTCCGATGGACACCGAGACACGGGTCTTCTCGAGGACGGTTTCGCGAATGCGACGGGCCGTGTCTTCCAGGGATTCGCCGAAGAGTCGTTCGGTGCCAGCCAAGTCCAGGTAGAACTCGTCGATCGATGCGGCCTGCACGACCGGCGCGAGTTTCTCGAGACAAGACCGGATCTCCCGGCTCTTGAGGCTGCACGCCCGCCGCGGAACGCCCACCACGGTCGCGTCTGGACACAAACGGAGGGCCTTGGCCGTGGGCATCGCCGACCGAACGCCGAACCGGCGTGCACCGTAGGACGCGGATGTGACAACGCCTCGCCCCGTTTGGGAGCCGCCGACCAGGAGCAGGTCCACCCTCCCGGCGCCCTCCGGATCCTCGAGGCGGGCCACCTGAACGTAGAACGCGTCGCAATCGACCAGGAGGATCCGTCGGGATTGACCAGGTTCGTCCGGTACCATGGATGTCATGTGTACAGAGTGGCGTTCGGGGGATCTCGACAAGTCTACGATGGGGGTGAGTGGAGGGCCATTGAAGAAGTTCGTTTGCGAAGGGTAATCGAAGTACCGTACAATCCCGTTCGCTGCCGAACTCGGCGCCATCGCGGCGACCGAGTGGCGTATCGAGCAACCCGCCGATCATAGGAGAAACAACGATGGGATATCCGTTTGAGCTGCCCGCCTTGGGATATGACCATGGCGCGCTAGAGCCGCACATCGACCAACGCACGATGGAGATCCACCACGGGAAGCACCATCAGGGCTACACCAACAATTTGAACGCCGCTCTCGAGGGGCACCCGGAGTTGCACGGTCATTCGGGGGAACAACTCCTCGTCGGGCTGGCCGACCTTCCCGAGGCGATCCGCACCGCCGTCCGAAACAATGGCGGCGGCTACGTAAACCACAAGTTGTTCTGGGCCATCATGGCGCCCGGTGGCGCCAGCGCGCCATCCGGAGAGCTGGCGGAGGCCATCGACGGCGCCTTCGGATCCTTCGATGATCTCAAGGTCTCCCTCGGCGCCACGGCTGCGAAGCAGTTCGGCTCGGGCTGGGGCTGGCTGACCGCGGGACCCTCGGGTGCCCTCGCCGTGTCTTCCACGGCCAACCAGGACAACCCGCTCTCCGACGGGCTGACGCCCATTCTCGGCGTGGATGTGTGGGAGCATGCATACTACCTGCACTATCAGAACCGGAGGCCCGACTACATCTCGGCGTGGTGGAACGTGGTCAACTGGGATGTCGTGGCGGCCAATTTCTCTGATGCCACTGGCTAGTCGCTCGACGGAGGGGGGCCGTGACTTGATCCCTCGGTCTCGGGACACATATGTTTACGAATGGTGTTATAGATAAACGGGTGTCCCGACTCGGGACGCTCGAACGCGTGCTTTGATCTGATGGACTCCCGATTCGAGAGGGTAGGGATGGTGCGACCAATGGGCCTGCTGATAGGGCTTTCGATGTTCCTGGTGGCCGGTGCAAAGCCGGTCGAGGGGCAGGCGCTTCGGGGCTCTGAGGCTTCCGTCAACCGGGCATTTGTACGTGCGGAGGCCCATGACTTCACCTTCCTGAGGACGGACTCCGACGTTCAGCGGTTTGTCGACGCGGGCTACTTGGTAGCCCTGAGGAGTAGTCGGGACTTCGAGCTTCACGACGTGTCTTTCCCGTACGGTCGACCCGAGGTGAAGCTCTTCGTCGAACGTCTGGGCGGACAGTACCTTCGGGCGTGTGGAGAGAGGTTGGTCGTCACGAGCCTCACCCGTCCCTTGAGCGAACAGCCCCGCAACGCTTCGACCCTCTCGGTTCATCCTACGGGTATGGCGGTCGATATTCGCACCAGTCTGAACTCGGTGTGCCGGTACTGGTTGGAGAGTACGCTGCTCTACCTGGAGGGGGCGGGTGTGCTGGAAGCGACGAGGGAACGGCAGCCGTCGCATTATCATGTGGCCGTTTTCCCCGAACCGTACGCGGATTACGTCGCTGGGCTCGAGGCCTCCGCCCGTTCCGGCACCCGAGTTGCAGCCGCGTCCCGCTACATGGTTCGGGCCGGTGATTCCCTCTGGACCATTGCCCGCCGCCACGGGACCACCGTCCCGAAGTTGAGGGCCGCCAACGCCATCCGAGGCAGCCGCATCTACGCCGGTCAGCTCCTCACGGTACCCGCGGGCTAGTCTTGGCTGGCGACTAGTCTTGGCCGGCGACCCGGAAGGGCCCATACGGCACAGGGTGATCCGTACCGACGCGGTCGAGGCCCGTGAACGCTACCAGCTTCTCACGTCGCTCGTGGTGCCCCGCCCGATCGGCTGGGTCTCGACCCGGAGCACGAGCGGTGTTCTCAATGTGGCTCCGTTCAGCTTCTTCTCTGCGGTGGCGTCATCGCCCATGCTCGTGAGCCTGTCCATCGGGACACGGGGAGGCGAGGCCAAGGACTCACTCCGCAACATCCTGGACCAGAGCGCCTTCTGCGTGAATGTCGTCACCGAAGCCCAGCTCGAGGTCATGAACCGAACGGCAGCCAGCTTACCGCCGGAGGCCGATGAGTTCGCTTTCGCCGGGCTGTCGGTGGCGGAGGCCGAGACCGTCGACGCGCCGTACGTGGCGGACTGCCCCGCGGTGCTCGAGTGCGAACTCTACAAGCATGTGGACTTGGACGAAGTCGGCGGGTTGGTGCTCGGCGAAGTGAAGGGCGTGCGCCTGGACCCCGAGCTTCCCATCGTGGAGGGATCCGCCTTTGTGGACACCGAAGGCTTGCGGCCGGTCGGGCGCCTCTGGGGGTTCGCTTATGCCCTCCTCGGAGAGATCCGAGTCATCCCGCGGCCGGAGCTCTGAGACGCCGCCGCTGGCGGAGTTCTGTGACGGCCTCGCTGCCGTTTTGCAAAACGCCACACAGAAACATTGCACTGTGCCATGCTGGGTAATAGCGTGAGATAGCATCCCATGTTGTGCCCTGACTCGTCATGATTGGAGTTCGGTTGTGAGGCCGGAGACGTCAACGAGGTACGAGTTCGGCAGAAGCAGACTCCTCCGCTGGGTCTACGTCGGCCGAGTGACCCTGGCGACCGGGATTCTCGTCGGCATGATGGTGGCGTGGTTCTCCGCTCCCCCGGAGGCCACGCGCATTGCGACCCTCCTGTTCATCGTGACGATGGCCGTCACGTTGGCCTCCGTATGGCACACCGACGTGCGCGGGAACCCGACCAGCCGAACCTTCATGTACGCCCAGGTCATTCTCGACGCGGTGCTCGTGACGGCCGTGATCCACATCACATCCGGCGGCGGGGATGTCGTCTTCGCCCCCCTCTATATCCTGGTGATCACCGAAGGGGCCCTTCTGTTGCCCCTGCCAGGCGGTGTCCTGATCGGGACCCTGGCTTCCATCCTCTACTTCACGGATCTCGTATGGGGCCGTCCTGACAGCCTGGACTTGAACACGGCCGGGCTCCAGATCGGGCTCTTTGCCGTCGTCGCGCTCATCACGGGTTGGTTGGGGGACCGCGTTCAAAGGACCTGGCTCGCGCTCGGAGAGGTCCAGTCCGAACTCGTCCGGTTACGGCTCGACACGGGAGACATCCTCACGAACATCTCGACGGGCGTGCTCACGGTCGTCGATGGTGGGAGACTCGCCTACCTCAATACGGCCGGCGAACGATTCCTGGGTCTGACGCTCGAGCAGTGGCACGGCGCTCCCATCTTGGATGTTGTCGCTGAAGTGGCTCCGGGACTCGCCGAGGCGCTCCGAAGGAGCATGAGTGGGCTCCGCCCCGTCAGCCGCCAAACGACGTCCGTCAAGAAGCCGACGGGCGACCTGGTGTTGGGCATCAGCACGACCGTGCTCGAAAGTCGTGAGGGAGAGGGCCCCTCCGTTACGGCGATCTTTCAGGACATCACGGATCTGGAGCGGATTCAGGCGTTGAATCGCAGGAACGAACGACTCGAGGCCGTGGCGGAACTGAGCGCCTCGCTCGCCCATGAAATCAAGAATCCACTGGCTTCGATCCGGAGCGCCGTGGAACAGTTCTCGAGTCCCAGCCTTCCGGCGGAGGACCGCGAACTCCTCCAGCGGCTCGTTCTTTCGGAATCGGATCGCCTGAGCCGGTTGCTCAATGAGTTTCTCGATTTCTCCGTAATGCGCCTCGGTGCGAAGGCCCGAGTGGATTTCAACCAGGTGGTTCGGCGGGCCGTCGCATTGGTGAGGCAACATCCGGACTGTGGGACGGGGGTGCAGATCGAAGAGGAGGGCATCGAAGGCGGCCTTATCCTACCAGGGGATGCGGATCTTCTTCACCGCCTGGTCTTCAACTTGATCCTCAATGCCGTCCAGTTCAGCGGGCCGCAGGGGACCGTCCACGTCTCCGTCGAGAATCGCTCCGAAGAGGGACCGCTTCCCGGAACCACCGTGTCGCATCCCGTGTGTTTGAGCGTTCGGGACTCCGGACCCGGGATTCCGCCCGAGGACGTCGCGCGCATTTTCGCCCCTTTCTACACGACCCGTAAGGGTGGGAGTGGTCTCGGCCTGGCGGTGGTTCATCGCGCCGTGGAGGCACACGGGGGCGCCGTCTACGCTGAAGCGGTGGCGGAGGGCGGGACTCGATTCGTCGTGCTGTTGCCGGGTGCGGATGTGGCCTCGGTGACGAGGCAGGCGGCGGCGGTATGAGCGGCGAGAGCAAGATTCTTCTGGTCGATGACGAGACGGGCATCCTCGACACGCTTCGCATTCTTCTGCGGGGTAACGGTTACGAGGTGGTGTCGGCGGTCAGCGGTCGCGAGGCGGTCGAAATGCTGCCCGACGCCTCCCCCGACATCGTCCTCACCGACATTCGTATGCCCGGGATGACCGGCCTCGAGGTAATGGCGAAGGCGCACGAAGTCGACCCCGAGACGGCCGTGATCCTGATGACGGCCCAGGCGTCGCTTCAAACGGCGGTGCGGGCCGTCAACGAGGGAGCCTACTACTACCTTCAGAAGCCATTCGCCAACGAAGAGCTCTTGACCATCTGCCGTCGGGCCGCCGAGGCCAGGCACCTGCGGGTGGAAAACAAGGAACTCAAGAAGGAAATCGGCCGACGGTCTCTGCCGTCGTCTGCCCGGCCGACCGGTAAGAGCCGCGCCTTCATCGATGTCCTCAAGTTGGCGGAGACGGTGGCTCCGACGGAGTCGACCGTACTGATCACCGGGGAGAGCGGATCGGGTAAAGAGGTACTGGCCCGCTACATCCACGGGCTCAGTGGTCGGGCAGAGGCCAGCTTCATGTCCGTGAACTGTGGGGCGCTTCCCGAGGGACTTCTCGAGAGCGAGCTCTTCGGTCACGTGAAGGGAGCGTTTACCGGTGCCGTCAAGGACAAGGTAGGACTCTTCGAGGCGGCGGGAGGGGGAACTCTCTTTCTCGACGAAATCGGAGAAATGACGCCCGCCACCCAGGTCAGACTTCTCCGGGCTCTTCAGGAGCGCGAGGTCATCCCGGTGGGTTCGACCGAGGTTCGGCAAGTCGACGTTCGAATCATGGCTGCCACCAACAGCGATTTGAACGAGGAAATTCGACGCGGGGCCTTCCGGAGCGACGTCTATTATCGGCTCAACGTCATAGCGCTGCACCTTCCCCCGCTTCGAGAGAGAAGGGACGACATTCCGTTGCTGGCCTATCGTTTTCTGGGGTCGTTGGCGGAGGGAAATGGAGAAAGAACTCTTGGCGAGGATACTCTGGAGGCGTTGTGCGCTTATGACTGGCCCGGAAACGTCCGGGAGCTCGAGAACGCCCTGGAACGTGCCGCCGTCGTGGCGTTCGACTCGGAGATCCTGGTGGAGCATCTACCTCAGGATGTGAGAGCCACCGAGGCGAAACCGCTGGTCACTGATCACCTGCCCCCGAATCCTTCGATGGAGGTGATCGAGAGGGCGTACATCCAGTGGGTTCTTGCGGCCGAGGGCGGGAACAAGTCCAAGGCCGCCGAGGTTCTCGGGATCGATCCCTCCACTCTGTACCGGAAGCTCAATCGGTACGGTATCGAGGTCTGATCTGGCCCATGATCCTCATTGGAATCACGCTTTCCAGCGCTCATCTGCCCGTCCCTGAAACGGGTGCCCAATTACCGAGGACTCTATCCACATGACCATTCGGAGTTTCCGGGGAATGAACCAGAGAAGGGACGGCGATCTCGCGTGGGACCGGGTCAGGCTCTCGGTGGTCATTCCCGCCTACAACGAGATCCGGAGCGTCGAGGCGCTCCTGCGGCGGGTTCGTGAGGTTCGCCTTGAGGTGGAAGTGATCGTGGTAGACGATGGATCCACCGACGGTACCCGCGATCTCTTGTCACGCCTTCGGGACGAGGGCGTGATCGATATTCTGGTGTTCCAGGAGGTGAACAAGGGTAAGGGTGCGGCGCTCCGGGAGGGCTTCGAGCGGGCCACCGGCGATATCATCGCCATCCAGGATGCGGATCTGGAGTATGATCCGCAGGAGCTGCCGTCCCTCATTCAGCCGATCTTGGCCGGGAAGGCGGATGCCGTGTACGGGTCACGCTTTCTCGGCGGGCCTCACCGCGTCCTCTTCTTCTGGCACATGATGGGCAATCGCTTCCTGACGTTGCTGAGTAACATGTTCACGGACCTCAATCTCACGGATATGGAGACCTGCTATAAGGTCGTTCATGCGGATCTTCTGAAGCGATTGCCTCTGTCGGCGAACCGCTTCGGTTTCGAGCCGGAGGTGACCGCCCGTCTTGCCCAGGCGCGGGCGCGCATCTACGAACTCCCGATCAGTTATGACGGACGCTCGTACGCCGAGGGAAAGAAGATCAACTGGAAGGACGGCGTTTCGGCCCTCTATTACATTCTCCGTTCCAATCTCTTCGGCCCGCGGCTCGATCCCTGGGAAGCCCCCAAAGTACAGCCATGGGAAAGACGGGCCCTGGCGGACGGACAACATCCGGCGCTTCCCGCTCCTGCCCTCGATGGAGACGAGGCGGAGACCAGCGTGCCTCCCGCGGCCGATCGGGACTGAGCCGGGCTCCCATCCAGATGAAACTCGCCAAGCTCCTTCTCAACATCCCGCCGGGGCGTGCCGCGCTTGTGGTGGTCTTGGTGGCGACGGCGACGTATGCCAACTCCGTGTTCAACGGATTCGCCTACGACGACAACACGATCATCGTCGGGAACCCCTCGGTGACCGAGGGACGCGTCGTCGACGCGCTGACCTCTTCGTATTGGCCACAGGCGGTGGACGGGGCCGGTCTCTATCGGCCCGTCACCCTCACGAGCTTCGCTGTGGAGTGGAGATTGTGGAACGGCCACCCGGCGGGCTTTCACCTTGTGAACGTCGCCGTCCACGTTGCTGTATCTCTGCTGTTGTTCCTGCTGATTCTCGAGGTATCCTCCCCGCTTCCGGCCCTCGTGGGCGCTGCACTCTTCGCCACGCATCCCGTCCATAGCGAGGCGGTCGCCAACGTCGTGGGGCGGGCCGAGTTGTACTCGGCGCTTTTCGTGATTGGGGCGTGTCTGCTCTTCTGGAAGGACAGGGGGCTTTCCACCTCCTGGCGGGCGGCCCGCCTCCTCGGAATCGGGGCATGCTTTGTGATGGGCCTCGGCTCCAAGGAAATGGCCGCGACACTCCCGGCGCTTCTGGTTCTCTTGGCCTTGGCCCGGAACGACGGCCAGCGCGTCACGGATCGTGTTCGGACCGATCTGCCCGTGTTCGTCCTGTCCGGTGTCCTTCTGGTCGCGTTTCTGGGCCTCAGATTCCTGACGTTGGGTTCGGTCTCGGGCGAAGTCCCGGCCCCGACCCTCGTGGGTCTTTCGGACGCTCAGAGGATTCTCACATCTCTTGCCGTCTTCCCGCAGTACATCCGGCTCCTCGTGTTCCCTTTGGACCTCGTGGCCGACTACGCGCCGGCGGTACTCTTTCCTGCGTTGACCTGGGGACCCGACGTGATCTTGGGTCTGCTCGGTATTCTTGCCGCGACGGCGGCTGCCATCTTCTTGTGGCCGCGGGAACGGCTGGTGGCGCTCGGCATTGCCTGGTTTGGAATCGCCATCCTTCCGGTCACCAACCTGCTCGTCCCGACCGGTGTCTTGTTGGCCGAGCGAACTCTGTACCTGCCCTCCGTTGGGCTCGCCTTCGTTGCGGCGGGCATCGTGTCCTGGGTGTCTCGTGAGCGAAGGACATCGCTGGGGATGTTCTTGGTGTGCGCGGGGGTCTTGTGCGGTGGCTTCATGGTGCGCACCGCGCTCAGAAATCCGTCATGGATGAGCACGTTCACGATGTTGACCACCATCGCGGAAGAGCACCCGGAATCGCTCTTGTCGGTCAAGGCACGGGCGCAGAGTCTCGACCTCACGGGGGACTACGACGAGGCGGACGGCTATTACAGGACGGCGCTGGAGCTTGCCCCGGGGGGGTACAGCCTGCTCGTGGAGGTCGCGCGCTTCTATGGGCGCGGAGAGCGGTGGGCCGACGCGGAGCCTCTGCTTCTCCGAGCCATCCGATTGTTTCCGGACCACCCCGTCGCGTGGAGTGTGCTCTCGGAACAGCTGTTGAACCAGGGTCGCAGCCGGGAAGGACACGCGGTCGCCCTCCAGGGCCTCTCTCTGGTCGGATCGAACGGAGACCTGTGGAAGCTCGTGTCTGAGAGCTACGTGGCGAAGGAGGATTACGACGGGGCCATTCGCGCGCGATGGGCATCCTTCGGTGTGGCTGACGAGGATTCCAAGGAGTGGCTTCGCATGAGCGAGATCATGGAGTGGGCAGGCCGCCCCGAAGAAGCCATCGCCGCCGCTCAACGGGCCGATGTTCTCCTGATCCAGGAGCGCGCGGCGTCCACGGGCCAAGCACCGGCGTCTGGCCGTCGCCAATGAGGACCTGGGATTCTCCTCTCCGGTCGGTCCGCTCGGCCGCATTCCTTGCGGCAGCGGCGGCGGTGCTCCTGTCGGCCAACACCGTGCTCAACGATTTCGCGTTCGACGATCTCCCGATCATCATCGAGAACACGGCGGTGCAGGATCTCGCCACCCTACCCGAGGCCCTGGTGTCCCCTTACTGGCCCAACGTGTATGGCCGGGATCTTGGATTGTGGCGCCCGACGGTGACGGCGCTTTACGGCATCCAGTGGGCAATCTGGGGCGAGAATCCCGCGATGTTCCACATCGTGAACCTGCTGCTCCACGGAGTCGTGACGGCACTCGTGGTCCTCGTGCTGGCGGAACTCGCACCTCTCACTCTCGCGTTTGTTGCCGGGCTGCTTTTCGCGGTTCATCCGGTGCATGTCGAGGCCGTGGCAAACGTCGTGGGGTTGGCCGAGCTATTGTCCTCGGCACTCTATTTGGGTGCGTGCCTTGTCTTTCTTCGGGCGGGGCAGCGAATAGGGCTTCTGCCGGGCATGGCCATTACGATCTTGTTCGTGCTCGCATTTCTGGCCAAGGAGAGTGCCGTCACGCTCCCTGGCGCACTTTTCCTACTCGACGGTGCGCGTGACAACGTCCGGGTCAAGGAGGCGTTCTCGTATGTGCGGCGCCGGTGGGCGATCTATGCGAGCCTGACGGTGGCCACTGGCCTCATTCTGGTTGCGCGGTACGCCGTGCTTGGAAGCGTGGCCAGTCCGTTGGCCCCGTTGGGCGCCGGACTCCTGCAGGACGAAGTTTCCAGGATCTGGACGGTGGCCTCGACCTGGCCCCACTATTTCCGGCTACTCTTCTTCCCTCTCGACTTGAGCGCCGATTATTCGCCGGCTGTAATTCCTATCGCCCTCGACTGGACAGCGAGTGGCGTCCTCGGGGCCGTTCTCCTTCTGGCCACGCTCGGCTTGACCCTGCGTCTGTGGGGAAAGACGACACTCGGAGTGGACCGGACTCCGCCTCGTCTCTTCTCGTTCGGCGTCGTTTGGCTCGTGATCACGTTGTCGCCGGTGTCCAACGTGCTCTTCCTCTCCGGGGTCCTCCTCGCGGAGCGCACGTTCTATCTGCCGTCGGTCGGGTTCGTGGCGCTGCTCGCTTGGATCGGCGTGGAGCTACACAAGGAGCGTCGCCGTGTCGCCAAGGGCGCGCTGATCCTCGTGTTGGTGCTCATGTCGGTCCGAACGGTCACACGTAACGCGACCTGGCGTACCAATTTCATCGTTTTCGACACCCTGATCAGAGAACACCCCGAGTCGGGGCGCGCCCAGTGGATCGTCGGAGACGCACAGCACATCATCGGCAACAGAAAAGAGGGGAACAGCGCCTACAGAATTGCGATCAGTCTCTTGCATGGGAGCTACCCTGCCCTTGTGGAGGTGGGAATCCGGCTTCTCGTCAACGGTCAAACGGACGCTGCCGAGGCACTCTTCCTCCGCGCCTGGGAGGCGCACCCGGACAAAGGGATCGCCCCTCAGCTTCTCGCGGGCATCTATCACAACGCCCGGGACTATCCCGCCGCGATCGAGGCGGCCCGGGCTGCCGTCGGTTTCTACGATGCTCAGGATCTACTCTCGAACCACATCTTGGCCAACTCGTTGGCGGCGGAGGGCCGCTGGGAAGAGTCGGTCCGAGCCCGCCGCCAGACCATCCAAGCGGGCGAGGGATATCGCTGGCAGCAGTGGTACTGGCTCGCCGAAGCGTACGCGCATTCGGGGGACACGACCCGAGCGCTCGAATCGCTCGACAGCGCCCGTGCCAGGGTGCGGCCCCCGGATGTACCCGGCCAAATTGGCAGGTTTGAGGCTCTTCTAAGAGGCTCTGAAAATGCCAATGCTTTGCAAAATACGGCATCGGACGGTCAATAGAGGGGATGTGAGAAGCGGAACATCGTTCTCGTAACTCGTTGTTATACAACGAATTAAGGTATCACGCCGGCTTTTGGACCGGCGTTTGCACTTAGCAGGGCACATCGAACGTTCACAAGTGTCATCAATCGGGAGATATCACCATGCGGGACAACAAGGGTTTCACCCTCATTGAGCTCCTCATCGTGGTCGTGATCATCGGAATCCTGGCGGCCATCGCCATTCCGAAGTTCTCAGCTACGCGTGAGAAGGCCTATTTTGCGGCCATGAAGTCCGACCTGAAGAATCTTGCTAGTCAGCAGGAGATCTACTACGCGGACGAGTATTCCTACACCAACAACACGACTTCACTCGGCTTCGTTAGTTCCGAGGGCGTCAACCCGACGATTACCGGCGGGACGGATGGCTGGTCGGCTACGGCCACGCACTCCGCGTTGGCAGCCACTCAGGGCTGTGCGATCTACTACGGTAACGCGACTGCGGTAACGCTTGGTACCGCTGTTCCGACGCAACCCGGTGAGATGTCCTGCACGCAATAAGGCAGGTCTCTTAACGGGCGGAGGCACCGTGTGCTTTCGGTTGAAGAGAGCGTGGCTCGGGCCATACCGGGCCACGCTCTCTGCCTTCGCCACCCCCACCAGAACACGAGACGAAGAAAGGAGGATATCAGCATGAACAAGCGAGCTGGCTTTACCCTGATCGAACTCCTCATCGTCGTCGTGATCATCGGCATCCTGGCTGCCATAGCCATTCCGAAGTTCTCCGCGACGCGAGAGAAAGCATTCCTCGCAACGATGAAGAGCGATCTGAAGAACCTGGCCACGCAGCAGGAGATGTACCACAACACCGCGTTCTCATTCAGCAATTCGCTTCCCCTCCTCGGCGCGAGCGTGAGTGAGGGAGTGACCATCACGATCAACGAGGCAACGGGATCGGGCTGGGCGGCGACTGCGTCGCACGCGGGCCTCACTGCCGAACACTGTGGCATGTATCAGGGGAGTGCGGCGGCCGCGGGCGGGGACCCGGGTCCGGCAGAGGGAGTTGTTGCCTGCACGCTTTAGGGCTGAAATCCTATCGTTGCAGCAGATCCATCCCAAGTACAAGTTAGAAGTAGTCATCCTCGAAGACGCCGGAGTAGAGAACTTCGGCGTCTTGCACTTTTTGCCTCAGGTGCCATGCGCCCATGAGTTCCCCGACACCCCTTCGTCGCGAACTGCTTGCTTCCCTGGGGATCTTGTTCGGGGGGGTCACCCTCCTTCTTGGAATCGCCATCAGCTTGGTGCTTCCGTTTCTCCGTTCCACCGGCGAGGCGACGGTCTTCATTCTCGTCATCGTAGCCGTGGACTTGGTGATCGTCCTTACCTTCGGGGGTTGGGCCCTCAGGAAGAATCTCCTGGAGCCCATGGACGAGTTGGTCCTCGGTGTAAAGCAGATAGCCGACGGTGACTACCGGCACCGGCTTGAAATCCCGAATGGCCTCGAGCTCGGAAGTATTACGGAAAGCGTCAATGCGATGGCCGACCGACTCATCGCCGGCCAGGAGGTCCTGGCGGAGAATATCCGGTCGCTGGACGAGACCAACGTGGCGCTCGTCGAAGCTCGAAACGAAGTCATTCAAGCTGCACGGCTTGCCTCGGTGGGAACGCTGGCGGCTGGCATCGCACATGAGGTCGGCAATCCGCTGACTGCGATCATCGGGTATGCCGACGTCGCCCTACGTCGTATCGAGATGGACCAAGGAGATCCGGAGCTCTTGGAGTCGATCCGTTCCGAGGCCCAGCGCATCGATGGTATCGTGCGAGGGCTTCTCGATTTTGCCCGGCCCCAGCCCGACGAGATCGCTCCGGTCAGGGTCGATGAAGTGGTCCAGGGCGTGCGCGAGCTCCTGGAAAACCAGGGTCGACTGGGACGGATAGAACATACCTGGACGCTCGATGACGCGTGTCCGCCGGTCTTGGCCGACCCGCGTCACCTGGAACAAGTGCTCGTGAACCTACTCTTGAACGCGTCCGATGCGGTGAAGGATATCGACGCTCCCAAGATCGAGGTCACTCTGAGGTCCGAGTCTGGACCCGCGGCAGACCGCGTTCGGAGACGGGGGGATGATCCGCCCGGGGTCAACTATATGCACAGACGGCGACTGGCACGCGCCTTCGCCATGGAAGCACTCGGCACCGTCGAGACGGCTCGGCGGGTCGTCGTGGTTGCGGTATCCGACAACGGACCGGGGCTGCCTTCTACCGACCAGACCCACGTGTTCGATCCCTTCTTCACCACGAAGGAGCCAGGGAAGGGAACCGGGTTGGGGTTGTTCATTTCCGCTCGTCTCGTGGCTGGCATGGGCGGGCGTATCGACGTCGAAAGCGCGCCGGGCAAGGGAGCACGCTTCGAGGTCCGATTGCCGGAGGCCATCACGGTGACGTCCGATCTGGAGGAGAACGGGGCTGTTGGAGCCGCGTACTCTGATGCGATAGAGAAACAGGAGGTCGAATGAAGGTCCTCGTGATCGACGACGATCAGGGGCTTCGTAAATCCCTGACACTCATTCTGGAAGAGGGCGGACACGACGTGCTCCTCGCGGCCCACGGCAAGGAAGGATTGGCCATAGCCGCGAATGAGAACCCGCAGATCATTCTCTGTGATGTACGGATGCCCCAGATGGACGGCTTGGAGTTTCTCAAGCGGTTTCGTGAGGCCGAGGGTCAAGCGTTGGTGATCGTAATGACCGCATACGGAAACATGGAGCTCGCGGTCGAGGCAATGAAGTCGGGGGCTTACGACTACCTGCCCAAGCCGTTTGGCGCCGACGAGGTGCTGCTCACCATCCGGAAGGCCGAGGAGAGGGAGCAGCTTCGGAATGAAGTCGGGCGTCTCCGCGCCGAAGTGAGCGCGGAACGGCGAATCGGCGACATCGTGGCTCGCTCGCCGACCATGATTCGGGCTCTGGAGACGGCAGGGAAGGTTGCCCGCCACCGGTCTCCCGTCTTGTTGACCGGGGAGTCCGGCACCGGCAAAGAGTTGATGGCGCGCCTGATCCACCGCCAGAGTGACCGGACCGACCAACCGTTCGTTCCCGTCAACTGCGGCGCCATTCCGGAAACGCTTCTCGAGTCCGAGTTCTTCGGGTACATGCGCGGAGCGTTCACGGGCGCCGAGCATGATCGGGCTGGGTTGTTCGAGGCTGCGGAGGGCGGGACCCTGTTCCTGGATGAAGTCGGAGAGTTGCCGACCGCCCTTCAGGTGAAACTGCTGCGCGCCCTGCAAGAGGGTGAGATCAGGCGTCTGGGAGGCACCGACACTTCCCAGGTAGACGTCCGGATCGTTTCAGCTACGAACATCGACTTGCGGGCGGCGGTGCAGTCCGGTGAGTTCCGCCAGGACTTCTACTACCGTTTGGCGGTGATTCCGATTCATCTGCCGCCCCTGAGAGAGAGAACGGAGGCGATCCCGGACCTTACGCACCATTTGCTCGAGCGCTTGAGGAAGCGTCTCAACGTGAAGGTGGCAACGGTCTCGCCAGCCGCCATGAAGCTGTTGCTCGCCTATCCGTGGCCCGGAAATATCCGCGAGCTGGAAAATGTGCTCGAACAGGCCGCGGTTCTCTCCGAAGGAACGGAGGTGACCGAGGACGCGCTCTCCGATCGGCTCCGCCACCTGGGTGTGACCGTCGAGGCGATCTACGAGTCGGACGACCTGTCCGTGAAGCGGCGGTCCGCCCAGCTGGAGCGTCAGCTCATTCAGCGGGCGCTGGAGCGCACGGGTGGGAACCGTTCGAAGGCGGGGACGCTGCTCGAACTTTCGCCGCGGGCCCTCCGCTACAAGATACAGGACTACGGACTCGACTGAGTTGGCCTGAAGCGGCATTCCGGCGCCCGCAGTCCGCGGGTATCGTCGGCCCATGCGTCACGGCTTCACTCTTCTCGAGCTCACGGGTATTCTGGCACTCCTGGCTCTTGCAGCCACCCTGTCTTATCCGGCAGGCCAGCGCCTACGCGACCGACTGTCGGTGATGGGCGCCCGCGAGGATCTCGTGGGGCAGATCATACGGACTCGCGGCGAGGCGCTCCGGCATGGGGGCTCGAGTCTGATCGTCGTCGCCAGTCCTGCCGAGATCAGAATCGAGGCCGACGGGGAATCGCTACACCGTTTGGACATAGGAGCGACCTGGAGAACGGAGTTGGTGCTCTCTGGAGGACGCCCGTCCGCCGAACTCCGCTTCGACGCCTCGGGTCTGGGTAGCATGGCCGCTCGTTCGGTCACGTTCACACGTGGATCGGCGGTCGCAAGGTTGATCATCTCGGCCTATGGACGGATTCGGAGGGAGTGAGGAGTCGGAGCGGGTTCAGTCTGGTAGAGGTGATGGTCGCGCTCGTCGTGTTCGAAGTAGGACTCCTGGGCGTCCTGGCCATGACCCTCCAAGCCCAAAGGACGCTACTCGCTGCGGTCGCGTCGGAGTCCGCGTCCCTGGCAGTAGAGTGGTTGGCCGACTCCCTTTCACACGTGGGCTGGGGTGGGCCGGGCTCGATTGAAATCGACCACGGGCTGATTCGCTGGACGCGTGAGGGAGACGGGTTGGTCACGGTTGCGTTCCAGGGTGGCCCCGGCGCCGGTGGGATGGTGGGTCTGAGCCCTGATCGGCCGGATGTCCCGTAGGCGTTCGGGCGTGACCGTCGTGGAGGCGCTCGTGTCTCTGCTTCTGGGGCTCGCGATGGTCTCGTTGGGCTGGAGTGCGCTCGCTCGCCAACGGACGGTCGCGTCCACTCTGAAGGCCGAAATGGATCTGCTCTCGGCTCGGCGCCTGACCGCGCTCGTGATCGGCAAGGAGCTGCGGGCGGGAGTGAGAGGGAGAGACTGGATCGGTCCGGTAGCCGACAGCTTGCCGCTCCGAGCGTTTCGTGGATGGGGGCCTGTGTGCCGACTCGGCACCGAGCCCGGGGGAATTGTCGTGGCCTACCGTGGAGAGCGGGCCGCGAATCCCGCAAAGGATTCCGTCCTGATCTTGACGGCCAGTGGATGGCGGCGGACGGATCTGACCGGGCGAGCGGTGGGGCCACGGTCCTGCGCGCTCGATCTGGGTGGGGACTCCGAAGTGTGGACCGTCGATCCGCCCGTCGGGGGTGCGTTGGTGGCCAGAGTCTTCGAACGGGGGAGCTACCATATCAGTGGCGGAGCGCTGCGGTATCGCAGAGGGCGGGGTGGCCGACAGCCGCTGACGCTGGATGTTTTCGACGATGAATCGATCCTTTTTGCGTGGGTGGACAGGGTCGTCTTCCGGCTCGTGGCCGACCGATTGCTCCCGGGCGCTGATACCAATTCCACGACCCTTCAGTTTTGGGCTCCCGAGGGCCACTGATTGCCGGCCCAATCGGTGCTCGACGTCATGCGAAGAGGGTACGTGCTGATCGTGGTTCTACTCCTCCTACTCGCGGTCACGGGCGTGGGGCACACGCTTCTGGTCATGACACGATCCGAATTCTTCGTATCGCGAGCGCGATGGGAGGCCCTCACGAGAAGGCTCGCCGCCGAAGCGGGCCAAAAGTCGACGGCGCGCGTGACGAGCGGTGCGGACTCCCTTCCCTTGGGGAGCTGGGTACCGATGGGCTCTGCGCCCGTACCGCCGCGGGCACGGTACGACGCAAGCGTGGTACGCTTGTCTCCCGAGGTGTTCCTGATCCTTGCCGAGGGGTCGTTGGAGGGGGAGCCGGGTCGGGATCGGCGAGTCGGTCTCTATTGGGCGATGGATCCGGTGTCGCGGTTCCTGGCCGCAAGCGGGATCGTGGAAAGTGGGGGTCCTGTACACGCCGAGGCCGGCAGCATGGTCGATCCCAGCCAGCTTCACGATACGCCAGGGCCGTGGCGGGAGGAGTCTTGCATGCCTTTCCGGCCCGGCCTGGACACACCGCCCGTCCACGCGCCCTTACCTCGAGGAGAGCTAGACGAGGATCCACGTGCCGAGTCGGGAGATGGGCTGGGATCGGGCAGGGTGGAGCCACGCCTGCCCTCATTGGGTCTTCTGGGGCACGATGCGCTGGTGGCGGGAGCGGACTTGCGTGTGCCCGGAACCGTCTCGCCGGCGCCGATCCATCGACTGGGCCGATGTGAGGTCACCTCTCCGACCAACTGGGGAGCTCCACTCGATGCTGCGGACCCCTGCGCCGCGTACAAGCCGGTGACGGCGTCCGAGGGTTCGCTGATTGTGAACGGGGGTCAGGGTCAAGGCGTCCTGCTGATCTCGGGAGATGCCACCTTCCGGGGGTCCGCCCGCTACTACGGACTCGTGGTCGTCGCGGGCGACCTTCAGATCATCGGCGAGTCGGAAATCCACGGACTCGTCCGCGTCCGTGGGGAAGTCCTTCTGGGAGGTCGCTCGCGCATCGTCGGCTCGGCGTGTGCGGCGCTGTCCGCCCTGGATGCCGCCCAGAGACTTCGAGAATTGACTCCCATCCCCCAGTCCGCCTGGCCGGATTCGCACTGAGGGACCGGCGGTTCACGGTTCGGCGCCTCTTCCGAAACTTCAGTTGGCTCGGTGCTCGCCGAATCGGGGCCGTCTCCCGGCCTATTTTTTGCTAGACAGGCCACCCGGACGGGGGACATCTTGAAGGTAAGGGCGTGTCTCCTCTCCGCCATTTGTATCGGAGAGAACCCTGCGACGTTACCCAAATGTTTACCAATAAATTCAAATTTGCAGTGGCCAGAAATGTCTTGACACTGCTCACATTTAAGTGGTAACGTGATTTAAGATTCGAATAAAAATATGTTCCTATCCCGTTAAGACGAGCGTTGAATGGGCCTCTTCGGACGCAGCAAGGAGTCGGTAGGATTGGACATCGGCAGCGGCTTCGTGAAAGTCGTTGTCGTCGATCATTCCGGCAATCAGCCCGAGGTCAGCGGAGTCGCCATGCGTCCTCTGGTCGCCGACGCGATCGTAGAGGGTGAGGTGATGGACCCGGGCCTCGTCGCAGACACGATTCGCGACGTCTTCCGAGAGATCGGAGTGAAGGGAAAGGACGTGATCACGGCCGTTGGAGGGCACGACGTGATCATCAAGAAGATCGAGATGGATCGGATGAAGGAGTCCGACGCTCGTGAGGTCATCCGGTGGGAAGCGGAACAGCACGTTCCGTTCGACATCAAGAGCGTTGAGCTGGATTTTCAAATCCTCGATCCGCTCGAAGAGGGTCTGCAGATGCAGGTTCTTCTCGTCGCTGCCAAGCGGGAGCTCGTCGACCACAAGGTGAGCTTGCTTCTCGACGCGGGCCTCTCGCCGGCTGCGATCGATGTCGATGCCTTCGCACTGCACAACGCTTTCGCCCACAATCATCCAGAGGCGCAGAAGGGAATCGTCGCCCTGGTGAACATTGGGCACGAGACCACCAACGTGAATATCCTCGAGGATGGAAATCCGCTCCTCACTCGGGACATTCCTTTTGGTTCTAGAAGGGTGCGTCAGGACCTGCAGAGGGAGAAGGGTCTCACGGCCGAGCAGGCCGAGGACATCGTTCAGGGCCGGGAGACGGTCGATGATCTCACATCGCTCGTGGACTCTGCCGCCGATGAAGTGGGTGTCGGCATCGAACGCGCGTCAGCCTTCCTCATGACACGGCAGGATGGTGGAGGCTTGGGGAGCATCTACCTCAGTGGTGGTGGCTCGCGCATTCCTGGCATGGCTGATGCACTAGGAAATCGTATGAACCTGCAAACGGACATGGTTAATCCGTTCGAACAGGTGCCGGTACAGCCTGGGGCCATCGGGTCGGTCGTGCTCGAGGAAGCGGCGCCCATGCTCCTCCTTCCGCTTGGCTTGGCCCTGCGGACGCTCTAGTCGACGACGAGGAATGCTACTGTGATTGAAGTCAATCTTCTGCCCGGCAAGAAGAAGAAGCGCGCCGCGAAGGGTGGCGGCGACGGCGGCGGCCTCGGTGGCGTCCTGTCGAAGCTGTCGATACCGGACATCGGCAGCCTCCTCGCGGATTCCTACACGATCGCGGCGGTCGTGGTGGGGGTCGGGGTCCTCGGTACGCTGGGTTGGTGGTACGTGGGACTCTCGTCGCGGCAGGCCACCGTCCAGGTGGAGTTGGCCGACGCGCTCCGGGACTCAGCCAACTATGCGGATCTCATCCAGAGAAACGCCACCATCGAAGCTCGTCGGGACTCGATCGCCCAGAAGGTGGAGATCATCCAGGACATCGACGCCCTTCGATACGTGTGGCCTCATCTATTGGATGAATTGGCCAGAGCGCTGCCCGACTACACTTGGTTGACTCAGGTCATCCAGGTCTCAGTCGGTCCCGACGTCGAATTCCAGGTGCGAGGGAGGGCGGGAAACAACCTCGCTCTGACCACATTCTGGAGGCAGTTACAGGAGTCCCCGTTCATTCGGAACGTGCAGCTCGTCCAGACGGAGCAGGTTTCCGAAGCCTCGGGTCAGTTGGTGTATGCTTTCCAGTTGGACTGCGTGTACGGGGCCCCACCGATGGACTTCATCGAGACCGTCCCGCTCTTCGAAGACCCCACGACGGTCAACGAGTAGGCAACCATGGCGCTGATTCCAGACGATCCGAAACAGAAGCAGGCCCTGGCGGTGATTCTCGTCTCACTGTTTGTGCTCTACTTCGCCAACAATCTTTGGTACAGCGGTGCCACGGAAACGGTCGAAGCCGAGGAAGCACGAGTCGAGACCATGCAGGCCCAGAATCGCACCGCACAGGCGCTCGCCATCCGCGCGGGCCAGGACACCGAGGAGCGTATGGCGCTGTACGAGCGTCATATCGCTCAACTCGAGCAGCTGATTCCCGCGTCGGCCGAGGTGGCCGCACTCGTGGATCAGATCAGCCTCGCGGGACGAGAGGTCGGAGTCAGTGTCGCCACGTTGCGCACGAATCCATATCACGATGTCGGCCGCTTCCTGACTCGTATCGCGTCCCTGCCGCGCATCCTCACTCCGATAGACGTCTCGGTAGAGGAGTTCAACGACGTGCGTGCGGCGGGCTTCGACTCCCCCGTCATCGTGAATTTCCGATTTCAGACCTATGTCGTTTCGGAGCGTCAGGGAGGGCCCACCCCATGAGCCTCAGGTTCGTCTACGTGTGTCTCTTCATACTGACTGCGGGGTGGTTCGCTCCTGGGGAGTTGAAAGCGCAGGACGCCCCCGCGCAGCAGGCTTCGGACAGCTTAGCGCTGACGTTCGAGCGAGAGGTCTTCACCTATCCTGAGTACGAGCGTAGAAACCCGTTCACGACGCTGGTGTCCGCTGATGGTGGCGGGCCGCGTTTCGAGAATCTTCTTCTGCTCGGCATCCTTTACTCACCGTTCGCCGGCGAGAGTCTGGCTCTGTTTGGTGAGGGTACAAGAACGGTCACTCCCGGGACCGCGGACGCACCGGAAACGGTCAGCGTGGACCTGACCGGGGGCACCTACCGAGTACGGGAAGGGGCCACCCTGGGGAACCTGACGGTCACTCAGATCGACCGGCTGCAGGTGACCATTGAGTTGGTGGAATTCGGTCTTACAGAGTCGAGAACTTTGCTATTGCCACGAGGGGTACCGGGCGGAGGCCCTTAAATGACTGCGATCCTCACTTTTTTGATCGGGCTACTCCTGCCGGCCGCCGAGCTGGTTACAGGGGTCAGCGTCGTACCGAACGTTAACCGGACGGAGATTCTCGTCGCGGTAGACGGTGCGGTTTCCTTCCGAGAGTTCAGTATGGAGGTGCCGGCTCGCATCGTCGTAGATGTGATGAATGCGAGGCACGCGCTCCCCCAGGAAGACTTTCTGAATATCGACCGCGGTGGCGTTCTGGCGGTCCGCACGAGCCAGTACTCGGACGACGTCGTCCGGATCGTGGTGGATCTCCAGGGGATGACGGACTACACCGTCATAGAATCGGGCGGAGCGATCCGTATTTCGCTGGCCAATCTTGCCGGGGATTTCGTTCCCTGGGAGAGTCCCTCCCTGAGGTTCACGCCGGCCATGGTCGCGACGGCGGCACCGTTTGCCGGGGCAGCGTTTGCCGGGGCGTCCGCTCCGTCCGCCGCAGCTTTCCAGCAAGTCCAGGAAGCCGATCGCCGGATCTCCGTCTCGTTCGATAACACGCCCATCGACGACGTGCTGTTCACGTTC
This sequence comes from Gemmatimonadota bacterium, assembly GCA_039590375.1. GTDB lineage: Bacteria > Gemmatimonadota > Gemmatimonadetes > Longimicrobiales > Gaopeijiaceae > UBA822. Next base: position 3,888 of record JBDHFN010000029.1, on the reverse strand, counting down.
GCTGAGTTCTCCGACAAGTCCATCGTCGCGGGTAGCGACGTGGCCGGCATCGTGGTCACGGCCGACATCCGCGATCAGGCGTGGGACGACGCCCTCGAGGAGATTCTTCAGAGCCGAGCTCTGGTCGCCGTCGAGAGTCAGACGGGCATTATTCGGGTGGACGCGATTCAGAACCGATTCGATCGGGAGGCCATCGAGCCTCTGGAGACCGTTCCGTACCATATCAACTACGGGACGTCGGCCGAGATGGCCACTGCCGTCGGACAGCTCATCAGCGCCCGTGGCCAGGTGGCGGAGGCCCAGGGGGCCAATGCCATCATCGTGACGGATATCCGGCGCGTTCACACAGCGATCAGCCAACTGATCACTGAGTTGGACATTGCGACTCCCCAGGTCATGATTGCTGCGAAGATCATCTTCGTGAACCGGACGGCACTTTCTGCGCTCGGTGTCTCGTACGATCTGAAGGACTCTCAGGGCAACCAGCTCAACCAGCTTGCTCCCGGTGCCGCGGATCTCGATGGCGACGGAATCATCGAGGACGTGCCCATCGGGACGAACGTGTTCTCACTGGGAGGCAATTCACTCGCCGCTCTCGGGAATGGCGATTTCCAGATCCCAGCCCCGAGTTTGCGCATGCTGACCTCGCTCGTCGTAGGCCGCCACAGCCTGTTGAGCTTCATCACGGCGCTCGAGTCATCGAATCTTTCGGATATCGAGGCGGCGCCGTCCGTCACGGTGGCGGACAACCAGGTGGCGCGTCTCCAGGTCGGTGAGAGGACTCCGATCCGCATCATCGATGCGGCCGCGGGAGGTGCCGGGGACGGTGGATTCCCCACAGCCACCGTGCAGTTGGAGGAAACGGGAATCATTCTCGAGGTCACGCCGCACATTACGGCCGGTGACCATGTTCTTCTGACGCTCCACGCTGAGCGCTCGGCGGCAGACGCCGCGGAGACGGACGTCGGGCTGATTTTCCGGACACAGAACGTGGACACCCGCGTCCTCGTGCGTGACGGTGAAACCAGGGTCATGGGGGGACTCACCGTGACGGAATACTCCGAGGTTCGGTCTGGGATTCCGCTCCTGATGGACCTCCCCCTTCTCGGCGGCCTCTTCCGCTCGACTTCGGAGCAGGAGATCCAACGGGATCTGTTGATCCTGGTGACGCCGAACATTGTACAGGACGATTAGCTAGGGTACAGAAACAAATTTCTAGGGCTGGATAAACTTTATCGGTGAGTGGGAAAGTGTGTCCCGCTGACAGGCCCTTTGGAGGCACGACTGTGTGTTGGACGGCTGTTCCACGATTGGCACGGATCTCGCACCCGATAGGGCGGAGACCCGACCGGGCAAGCCCGGAAAAAGGGGCGATGAGATGGAAAAGTCGGTGCGCAAGGGAGATATGATGCAGCGTCAACGAACTTATACGCAGAATACGCGGACAAGCCCCCTGAAGGGTTTGGCCGGGGGCCTCTTGGCGGGTATTCTCTTCGCTGCGTGCCAGGGCGATAACCTCTTTGTCGACTTCACGGGTACCGGTGGTTCGCTGCAGGACGGCGAGATTCCCGTCGTCAACATCCAGCAGCCATCCCCCATCTCGGCAGCTGCAATACCGCTGGGAGACTCGGTGCTCGTCACCGCCGACATCCGTGACGATGCGGGCATCACGAGGGTCACCTTCGAAGGGATCTCGGTCCGCGGTAATGCGTCCTTGGGTACTCAAAGTTTTGTCCCCCGCTTCACATCCAAGACGGTTGATTTCGTCCCTCCGGTCGCCGATACCACGATCAGCCGTTATCTGGTGGCGATTCCCGATACGATACTGGAGACGACCCAGATCATCGTGACGGTGTTCGACAGCGTGGGGAACTCCGCCGCCGATACCGTACCGCTTATTCTGGGCGGCCCTGAAGTACTGTTCACCAACCTGGTCGGTGGCGAGATCATTCAGTCGGGGCTTACCCTTGGGCTGTCGGTCCAAGCCAGAGACGGCGCGGGAGTTCGCCAGATCGAGATCACGGTCACAGGGGCGGTTACCGCCACCATTCTCCAGCCGATCTCGCCTGTGCTGGACTCTCTGGTGCTCGATACCATCGTCGACATTCCCGCCGGGGTCACGGGCACCATGGTCGTTACGGCTCGGGCGTGGAACACGCTCGATGTGATCGGGCAGGCCGGTCCACTCACACTCACGGTGACTACGGCCGGTGGCGCGGACAACATCGCACCGGGGGTGCAACTCACGGCGACCTCCAACGAACGGCTGGAGCTCCAGGACGTCATTGACGTCGTGGTCACCTCCGTCGACAACAACCAGGGGAGCGGAGTCGCGCGAACCGGATATACCGTTCTCGGCATATCCCCGACTCGTGGCGATACCATAATCATGTCGGATGAGGTGGTCTTTGCCAGTCCTCGAACCGGCACGGTACTACAGACTTTCGACTTCTCGGTCTTCAACATGGACGCGCTCCAGCTTCCCGACACGATGGTGTATGAGATTTTTGGGTACTCCGTGGACGCCGTAGGAAACTGTGCGGCTTCGGTCGGAGACCCGGCACTCGTCTCGTTGGCCTGTAGCCCGCCGGGCCCCAACACGGTCGCACTGAATCGGATTGGTCTTCGCTTGACTCGGGTCATCGTGGCCGGCCGGACCGTGCTGCTACCCACCGGTGGTGTGATCATGGATGCGGTGATGGATACGATCCGCCGGAAGCTCTATCTGTCCAACATCGATCGCGATCGAATCGAAATCTTCCGGCTAACGGATGAGACGTTCGAGACGGCCGCCGCGGTGGGTTCCAAGCCGTGGGGTCTCACGATGAACAGGGGTGAGGACACGCTGTTGGTGGCGAACTCCGGGGGTGTCAACATCTCCATGGTGGACCTGAATCCGGGTGGCCTCGGTGGGGTCCCCGTCGAGGATCCCGCACGGCGCCTCATCACGCCCGATGTCGTACTGTTCGACATCGAGGAGACGCTCGACGAGACAGCCTCGATACGATACAACGTTTCTTTCATCCCCGACGCCGAGCCCCCTGGGTTCACTGATGAGCCACAGTTCATTGCGGTCGACTCTACCGGTCGGGTGCTTTACTCGACGGTGACAGAGATTCTCGGGGACTTCGGAACGATCCGTAAGGCCTTCGTCCCCGCCGGCCAGCCGGACACGGAGGTCCAACTCTTTGTCCAACACGCGGCGATGATCGAGGCGGAAACGTTCACTGGTGTGGCGCACGCCGACTTCGTCGCGGCAGTCCCGACGGGTGGGGATGACAACCTCAACTTCCAGGATCACACGCCGGGGGACCTGAGTGACTTCCTGACGTTTACCGACGTGACCCCAGCCGCCACGGCTACGGGCATTCAAGGCCTTGGCGGTGACGCGATCGTTCGCGCCGGTCGATGGAGCGTCCCCAATGTCGGCTTCCACGATACGACGTACGTTTCGTCCTCGGGGAACGGCGGATGGGTCGTCTTCGGGGAGGGTTCGGTCTCACCGGTTGGCCGCGTCATCATGTACGAGGCTCTCACGGACGTGGTCAGCGGTTCCATCGCCGTGAGCGACCTCATGATCAACGGCAGCGAGACCGTCCGTGGCATCGGCCTCAACAACGACGGTACGCTCGGGGTGGCACTCGGAAGTCAGGAGGCATCCTTCTTCAGCACCGATCTCCGATTGCAGGGCAGCGCCGTCATCACGCCCGGTGGATCGGGAGCCGCGCTCCATCCCTTACACGCGAACTCGAGGTCGATAGACAACCCGACCGGGCTTTATCAGCCGGACACGCATATGGCCTTCGTCGGCTCGGGCGACAAGACCATCGAAATCATCGACACATTCCACTTCTTCAAGTCGGGCCGCATCTTCACCAAGGATCTCCC
>JBDHFN010000028.1:0-31300 GCA_039590375.1 Gemmatimonadota bacterium | reverse complement strand
TCCGTCCCAACCAGCACGACCCGGTACACGTCGGTCTGTGGCTCGGCGAAGAAGACCCTCGTGGGGCCGGCTTCCGAGAACCCCTGGACCCCGGGGCCGCTGATCTCCAGCACGATCGCGCCCACGGGGCTGACCCCCGACGTCACGATGCCCCTGAGTTGGCCCGGACCCCGCGGCCCCCAGTCGCATGCGCCGAGCGCCAGAGCGACGGCCATGGCGGTGAAGACGTTCAGCCGCCTCATCACGGAGTCCCCCCGAAAAGGGGAATCACGATCGGATCGGCCGGCGTCATGGCCGGCGCCGCCACGGACGGCGCATTCAGCGGATGGTTCGGATTGCCCAGGACCCATATCCGAAAATCGCCCAGGTCGTATATGCCGTCGTCGTTGCCCTGGAGGTCGAGGAAGGTCTCGAGCGCGCTATTCACGACACCGAGCGACATGAAGTGCACGGCCATGGCCTGTAGCCCGACGTCGGGAGGACCCACCGTGAGCGCCACGTCGACGGAACCCGTGAGTCCGAGGGCGTCGGTCGCCTCGACGCTGATCACGAAATCCCCCATGACGACGGGGGCTCCCCTCAAAGAACGGACCGTGCCCCCTATGAAGGACAGGCCCTGCGGCAAGCCACTCGCAATCCACGTCACGGGCTCGTTGGCGTTCGTGACCGTGAACAGAATGTCCACGGTGGACGCCGCGCCCACGTTCACCTGGACCCCCGCGCCCGACGATACGACGTAGTTCAAATCAAAGCGCGCGGTCGCAGCGGTCGGCGCGGTGATGGTAACGACGGTGGGGTTGGGCTGGCCCGCCAACGCCCCCGTCCAGTCCCTGAACGTCATCCCCGTAATGGGTTGCACCTCGACGGCGACGCTGACCGCATCGCGGATCCACCCCGACTCGGAATCCGGATTGAGAACCACGACGCCCGGCACGACCCCGGGGACCGGACTCTCCAACGTGATATCGAAGCTCACCTCGGAGTCTCCATAGGTCGCCGTGACCGTCGAGTCGGTCATCACCGTGGCCCAACTCCGAACGCGGGGCTGACCGTCGCTCCATGACGTGAAGCCCCACCTGAAACCGATCCCGTACAGAGCCCCCCCGTCTGCCCCGAGCGTATGCGACTGGAAGGGAGCCGAAGAGAACGGTACCGAGGTCCCCGGCGAAGACACACCGTCCACGGCAAAGACGCTCCCAGCCCCACCGAGACCGGCCGATTGGAGCGTCACCGTCTGGTAGCGGGTGAGCGCCCGAAACTCCATCTGGCTGCCCGTCTGTTGGATGTCCAGCAGCGTGACTCCCGCGGCCGTGTTGAGCGGGATGCCGTCCAGGCCGTTCAACCCATCGTATGTGAATGCGGACGGCACGGTCCCGGCGTGGAACGCGGTGGCGCCGGTGGCCCCCGGAAACGGATCCCCCGCGTCGCCCCGTTGGCCCGATTGAGCCAAGGAGTTCACGCCGTCCGCTTGCCGAAGCCACACGCCCATGCGGGACGCCGACGTGTTCACCTGATTGGCGGCCCACTTGCCGTCCACCGTCTCGGTGTCGATCTGCCAGACGAAGAGCCCCGGAGCCGGAAGGCTCGCGTCGAAACCGAGGGGCTGCCGGTTCTCCAGCAGGTAGTAGTCACCGCTCCCGTCGCCGGCGTCGATCCTGATGACGTCGCCGGTGGTCTCCACCGGATCGAGGGTGAGTACACCGAGGTCGGAGTCCGCCGCCAGCGTCGTGACGTTGGCCCAACCCAGCACTTCCTTGGTCCAAGCGGTCATGTGGCATGGCACATCGGCGCCCTGCCCATCACACCCCCACGGGCCCGAGCCCATCAGTCCCCAGCGCCCCACGCCCCCGTGATTCGCGCCCACCGCGTACAGGTCCGGGAGCCCGAAGCCGTGGCCGAGCTCGTGCGCGAAGACGCCGATCTCGTTGATCTCGGAAGAATTGCACGAGAGAACCGGCTGGATCGTGTAGTCGTCGACGCGCACGAATCCGCCGCCCGCGGATGCGGTCGACGTCGTGTATACTTGTCCCGCCGAGGCGCTGAGTTGCCAGTAATGCGACCACACGATTCCGGAGCCGCCTCCCCCGCACTCGGCGCCCGACGTGGGATGCATGACGGACAAGAGATCCACGAAGCCGTCGTCGTCACCGGAGTTCGGCATGCCATCGGGTCCATCGTTGTCGTAATCGCCCCAATCGATGATTCCGTCGTCCGCGTTCGCGAGGAGTTCGAGAATGAACTCACCCACGTCGTCGGTGGAGCTCAGGCCGTTACTGTTCCCAGCCACGTCATCCGCAGTGAGGCTCGCCTGGAACCAGTCCCGAGTGTCCCCGACGACCGTGACCAGTCCCCCCGACATGTCCGAGTAGAACTCGGGGATGGTCGCGAACCGGCTGTTCGGGCCGTCGAAGAATTCCTGCTGGACGACGGCCTGCGTAAGGCTCACACCCGGGGTGGCCCCGACGTCGGCGCTGGGGATCCCCGGTGAATCGGAGTAGAGACCGAGGAGCAGCGGAATCTCGATGGTGCCGACCACGCCCCCGGCCCTTCGGCCCAAGACGGCTGCCCCCCTGGATGGCGACACACCGAAAGCCCCGGCGGCGGCACCCAGTCCCAACCGGGCTCTCCAACCCCTGGCAGGGCGGTACGCACCAGGGTTTCGGGCGAGCTCGTCGAAATACGCCGCCGGGGGAATCGTGCCGTAGCGTTCCCCGAGCAACTCGACGTCCTGCGCGCCCGACCCGCCGGGAAACAGCCCAACCGTCACGGCGAGCGCGGCCATCACTCGGACGGCCACCCGGATTTGCCTCAAAGGCGATCCTCCGCTCGCACCTCGAGAACGTCGGCGATGTCCCGCATGCCGTCGATCACGTTCTGTATGTGCTCGGCACGCTCGATCCCGAGGAGCTCGACTCCGCGGGCCACATCGTCCCGATTCACGCCTGCGGCAAAGGCCTTGTCCTTCAGCTTCTTGGTGACGGACTTGGGCGCCAGGTCATCGATACCATTGGGCCTGACGAGACAGCACGCGTAGACCAATCCGGCCAACTCGTCGCAGGCGAAGAGGACACGGTCGAGCAAGGAATCGGGCTCCACGCCCGTTCGGTCGGGCGCGTGGGCGGCAATCGCCTGGAGAATCGCGTCTGGATACCCGAGACCCTCCAGCTCGGTGAGTCCCCGACGCGGGTGCTCGTCCGGATGCTTCTCCCAATCGAGGTCGTGGAGAAGTCCCGCGGTCCCCCACAGGTCCTCATCCTCACCGTGGATGCGGGCGTAGCGCCGGCAAGAAGCCTCCACCGCAAGCATGTGCTTTCTCAGGCCATCGTTTTCCACCCAACTCTCGAGAAGGGCCAGGGACGAGGCTCGGTCCGGGATCTGTGCGCTCACGTTCGACTCCATTCTGATCTAAAGGATACAACCGCCCGCGCACGATTTGCACGCTCCCGCGACGGCGTCAGACCCTCGACGAGGGACACAGGTGGGATATCACGCACGCCTCGCACCGCGGCCTCCCGGAAATGCAGACCTGGCGTCCGTGAAAAATCAGCAAGTGCGACAAAAGGGTCCAACGCTCCCTGGGGAACAGCCCCATGAGGTCCGCTTCGATCTTCTCGGGGGTCTTCTCCTTGGTGAAGCCGTTCAGGGTCGAAAGCCGCTTCACGTGCGTGTCGACCACCACGCCTTCGTCGATTCCGAACGCATTACCCAGGATCACATTCGCGGTCTTGCGCCCCACGCCCGGCAACGCCGTCAGCTCCTTCATCGTGCGCGGAACCTCGCCACCATGGAGTTCGGTGACGCCCTGCGCGAAACCGATGATGTTCTTGGTCTTGTTTCTGAAGAACCCGGTCGAGCGGATGATCTCCTCGACGTCCTCCCCTCGGGCGTCGGCGAGGTGGGCGGGCGTCGGAAATCTCTCGAAGAGGACCGGCGTGACCATGTTCACGCGCTCGTCGGTCGTCTGTGCTGAGAGGATGGTCGCTACACCGAGTTGATATGCGTTCTCGTGAGTCAGTGCGCAGTGGGCATCAGGATACTCCTCGGCAAGCAAGTCGAACGCCTCGGCGGCACGATCCGCCCTGGCCGCCTTCGATTCCCTTGCCATGGTCCTCTTCCCGGTACGGGTTGGTTCAGATCAAGAAGGCGGGTCGGTTCGGGTTCCGTCCGCGCCGCCAGCACCGGGAGCCTGCACTCCGGGCCCCGAGGACCCGGCCTCGGACGCCTGTGCCTCGGGTCCGGCGAGTCTCCGGACCAGCCAGCCATTGATCAGCACGAATACCCCGATGGCGATGGCGGACTGAATCAGGACCGTTCCGACGTTGAACGACGAGAAGAGCGTCCAGGTGGCCCCGAACGACTCCCCGCGGGCCTGATACAACCACCACCCCATGAGCACCACCGACTCCACGATCACCAGACGAATGCTCCAGTCCCACCATGCCCCAACGTGGATGTCCGAGTCCCCCGTATTGATGTGCTTCGCGCGCCACTCGGTCACACCGTACTTGAGCACGGCAAACGCAAAGAAGAAGCCCGAAAGCATCAGGCCCACACCCCACACCCAGTCCTGATTCGCGAAGAACGGTCCAGCTCCCGGTGTGTCCGTCCAGTTGAGCGCGCTGGGGGCCCCGAACGCGATGCCCGCCGTCCCGACCAACGCGATCGCCCGTCCTCGCGTGAGGCCCAAATCGATCAAGATACGACTGGCCAGCTCGATCATCGCCACGAGCGACGTCCACGCTGCGAACACCAGCGCCAGGAAGAACAGGGACATGAAGAATCGGCCACCCGGGATCAGTGCGAAGAGCTGTGGCACCCAGATGAACGTCAGCCCCTCGTTGCCAGCCCCCACGATCTGGTCGGCTGCGTCCGGCATCACCGAAAACACGGTGCACAGCACCATGATCCCAGCGAGAAGCGACATCGAGTTGTTTCCGAAGCCGATGACGAACGCATTGAGGGCCGTGTCCTCTCGGCTCCTCATGTAGATGGCGTAGGTGAGCACGAGGCCCCAGCCCGCGCCGGTGTCCCAAGCGTTCTGGGTCAGCGCTTCCAGCCAGATCGTGGAATCGGCCAGATCGGACAGGTGCGGCGTAAAGAGGAATGCCAGTCCGTCCACGGCCCCGGGGAGTGTGACCGCCCGGATCGCGAGCACGATGACGAGGAAGATGAGACTGGGGATCAGGAACTTGGCGGCCGTCTCGATGCCCTTCACACCCCTCGACACGACGAAGAGACCCATGCCCATGGCCACGATGTGCGTGAACAGGGCCGCGGGGGTGCCCGCGTACCCCTCCCAGAAGGCTTCGGGCACCGCCGAGGGCACGGCCCCGGTGACGCTGGCGAGGAAGAAGCGGATGGTCCAACCCATCACCACGCTGTAGTAGAACATGATGGCGGTCGCGACGAAGGCCACCCAAGCCCCCATCCAGGCGAATCCCGGACCGATCGTCTTCACGAACGCTCCGATGGTGCCGGAGCGCGTGGCCTTCCCCATTCCGAATTCGAGAATCAGCAGGGGCACGGACCAGAGAAGCAGGAACACCGCCCACGCGACGAGGAACGAGCCCCCGCCGTTCGACGCGGCGATCCGCGGAAAACGCCAAATATTCCCCGTGCCCACCGCCATGCCGAGCATGGCCAGCAGCATGCCCCAGCGCGAACTGAAGACCTCGGACCTGGACGCCAATCCGGCCTCCTGACTCAGGTGAGGGATTCCCCGGCCAACCGCTCCTGGATCCAGCCCGGCACGGCCTCGGCGCTCACCCGCACTTGTTCGAGCGAGTCCCGGTCCCGGATCGTGACCGTGCCGTCCTCGGACGTCTGCCCGTCCACGGTGATGCACCACGGGGTGCCCGCTTCATCCTGCCGCCTGTAGCGTCGACCGATGGAGCCCGCCGCGTCGTAAAAGGAGGGAATGGACCGAGACCGCAAATCGGCTTGCAGCTTCTCCGCGATTTCGGGCAATCCATCCTTCTTCACCAGAGGGAATACCGCAGCCTTCAACGGAGCGAGACCCGGAGAGAGCTTGAGCAGCACGCGCTCTTCGCCTTCCACCTCCTCCTCGGTGTAGGCGTCGACCAGCGCCATCAGGACCGTACGGTCCACACCCACCGCGGTCTCGACCACGTAAGGCAGGAAACGCTGCCCCGCCGCCGTATCGATGTATTCGAGGCGCTTGCCGGAGTACTCCTGGTGTCGTGTAAGGTCGAAGTCGGTCCGGTTGTGAATCCCCTCCAGCTCCGTCCACCCGAAGGGATGCTCGTACTCGATGTCGAACGCCTTCTTGGCGTAATGCGCCAGCTCGTCCGGTCCATGCTCGTGGAAGCGGAGCTTCTCCTTGCGAATCCCCAACGAGAGATGCCACTCCATACGGGCGTTCATCCAGTAGTCGAACCACTCGTCGTCCGACCCCGGCTCCACGAAGAACTGGAGCTCCATCTGCTCGAACTCGCGCGTACGGAAGATGAAATTCCCCGGCGTGATCTCGTTCCGGAACGCCTTCCCGATCTGCGCGATTCCGAAGGGCACCTTTTGCCGCGCCGACGTCTGAACGTTGAGGAAGTTCACGTACGAGCCCTGAGCCGTCTCGGGCCGCAGATAGATTACGGCCGCGTCGTCCTCCACCGGGCCCATGAACGTCTTGAACATGAGGTTGAAGAGACGCGGTTCACCGAAAGTGTCCTTGGTCCCGCAGGTGGGACACTGGCCGCCCTCGACCTCGGGAAGGTCGGCGCGGAAGCGCCGGTGGCAGTTGCCGCACTCCACGAGGGGGTCCGTGAAGCCCTCCACGTGTCCCGAGGCTTCCCATACCTTGGGATGCATCAGGATCGATGCGTCGAGTCCCTCGACATCGTCACGCTGATGCACCATCGAGCTCCACCAGCGTTCCTTGACGTTGCGTTTCAACTCGATGCCGAGGGGACCGTAGTCCCACACCGATCCCGTCCCCCCGTAGATCTCGGACGACTGGAAGATGAACCCCCGGCGCTTGGCCAGGGACGTGAGCTTATCCATCACAGAGGTTTCAGCCATCGAGGTCGATCCAAGGAGCCGGTAGTCGCGGTGAGTCGAAGCGATGGAAGCTAGACCAGCACGCCCGCCGCATCAACCGACCGAGAACCCGGGAACGGGAGGCGGGTATTCCCGCCCGGTGTGGTGCGAAAACGCCTTGAATGCCAGATTGTACCTCCTCCAGGAGGGTTTGAAATGATATCGCTGACGGATAAAGCGCTCGAAGTGGTTCGTAGCTACATGGACCAGAGCGATGGTGAGTTTACGGCGCTGCGCATCGGCATCGCCGGTGGCACGCCCCTGTCGCCCGACTTCGAGCTCACGCTCGTTGGGAAGGACGACATCGGCGACAGCGAGCGAGAGGTGGCGGTGGGCGACCTGACGATCGTCGTCGATGAGGCGTTCGTTCCGCGTCTCGAGGGAGCGTCCGTGGATTTTGTCCAGCGCGTGAATGAGAGTGGTTTCGAGGTGTCGCTGTCGCCGGCCGCACAAGCCACGGCCCCGGCCCCGGACGGGCCCCTCGCCGAACGGGTGAGGCACGTCCTGGAAACCGAGATCAATCCGGCGATCGCCTCGCACGGAGGCGCGATCACGCTGGTGGGTGTCGAAGACACCGATATCTACGTGGAGATGAGTGGCGGGTGCCAAGGGTGCGCCATGTCACGCATGACGCTCCGCCAGGGAGTCGAACGCATGGTGCGCCAGGCCGTGCCCGAGGTGAGTGTCATCCACGACGTCACCGACCACTCGTCGGGTGAGAACCCCTTCTTCGAGGGCCCCACGGTCTAACCGCCTCGGAGGCGATGCTCAGGTGAACGCTGTCCCCGATCACACCGACCTCGCCGTCCGCCGAGCGGTCTCCCACACCAGCCACCTTTCCGACCACGCTCCTAGGTGCCGCCAGTGGTAATCTACGGCGTGGCATTGCTTGCAGGGTGCATGCTGGCCGGCGCGTTCACAGGGGAGCTGATTGGCGAGCTGATCGGTATCGATGCGAATGTCGGCGGCGTCGGTATCTCCATGTTGCTGCTGATTCTGATTGCTTCGAGAATGCAGGCCACCGGTCGCCTCCGCCCCATCTCCCAGACGGGCATCACCTTCTGGAGTGGCATCTACATTCCGGTAGTCGTGGCGATGGCGGCTAGCCAGAATGTGGTGGCGGCAGTAAGGGGCGGGTCGGCTGCAGTGCTGGCCGGAGTCCTGGCCGTTGTCGTCAGCTGTGCCCTGGTACCGGTGCTGAGTCGCATCGGAGGTGAACCGCCGCCGCCGCTGCCGGACGTAGACGTCGAGCAGGGCGTATGACTACCGTGATCGACCTCATGACGCAGGTAATGAGCCGATATGGCCTGATTACTGCCTTCGCCATCGTGGGGATCACCGTGTGGGTGTCCTATCAGATGTCCGGGCGCCTGACCAGGGGCCACCTTCACGGATCAGCCATCGCAATCATGCTCGGCTTGTTCGCGGCATATGTCGGGGGCGTCGTTACCGGAGGGGGTCGCGGCGTCGCCGATCTGGAGGTATTGGCCGGTATCGGATTGATGGGCGGCGGCATGCTTCGGGACTTCGCGATCATTGCCACCGCTTTCGGTGTGAGAACCAAGGAGTTGGCGCGTGCTGGAGCGAGTGGGGTCATCTCCCTGTTTGCCGGCGTGTTCGTGTCGTTTACGATCGGCGCGGTGGTGGCCTATGCTTTCGGCTATACCGATCCCGTGAGCATGACCACGATCGGCGGGGGCGCGGCCACGTACATCGTGGGGCCGGTTACCGGTGCCGCCATTGGGGCTAGTTCGGATGTGATCGCACTCAGTATTGCCGCCGGGCTGATCAAGTCCATGCTGGTGATGGCTGGAACACCGTTTGTGGCACCACTGATCGGATTGAATAATCCGCGTTCCGCAATGATTTATGGTGGCCTCATGGGCACCACGAGTGGAGTGGCGGGGGGGCTGGCCGCCACCGATGAACGTCTGGTTCCGTACGGTGCGATGACGGCCACGTTCTACACCGGGTTGGGTGCGCTGTTAGGGCCTTCGGTGATCTTCGTGGTCATCAGGGCGATCATGGGCTAACCGCTTCAGTCAGCCTGACACGACGGCGCTGGATCGAGGAGAGATCGAAGCATGCCTGAGCTTGAACTGGTACGAAGGGCGCGGAGTTTCGGGGAACGAGTTGCAGTGACATCAGGTGGTCACGACCACTCGTACGACTCGTTGCTCTCGGCATCGGAGGGAATCGCAGCCGGTCTGCTCGATGGGTCGACCGACCTGGGCGAGAAGCGAGTCGGTTTTCTCATCCCGGCGAGTTTCGAGTACGTAGCCGTCCAGTGGGGCATTTGGAGGGCCGGTGGAATCGCCGTGCCGCTGAGCCGGTCCGCTGCAGACCCGGAGCTCGAACATGTGATCACCGATGCCCAGGTCGATCGGATCATCGTATCAGAGGACTATCTGGCGAAGCTTACGCCACTCTGTGATCGGCTCTCGATGCCTCTACTCACTGTCGATCAGATGTCATCGCCGGAGTCTGTGCCGTTGCCGGAGCCCGACGCACAGCGGCGGGCCATGATCCTTTACACCAGCGGCACCACCAGCAAGCCCAAGGGTGTGGTGAGCACGCACGCGAACATCCAGGCGCAGATCACGACGCTGGTCGAGGCCTGGGGTTGGCAGCAGGATGATTCGATTCCGCTCTTTCTGCCGCTGCATCACATTCACGGCATCGTCAACGTTCTGAGTTGCGCGTTGTGGTCGGGCGCCAGGGTGGACTGTTTCGACTCCTTCGACACGTCGGCAGTTCTGGAGCGTGTGGCAGCTAAGGAGTACTCGGTGTTCATGGCGGTTCCGACCATCTATGTGAAACTCATCCGGAGCCTCGAGGCCGCCGATGAGGCGGATCGCGCGCGCTACACGGATGGATTCGCGCCAATGCGGTTGATGGTATCGGGTTCTGCGGCACTTCCGGCCAGTGTGCACGAACAATGGACCGGTTTGACCGGACAGAAGCTTCTTGAGCGCTATGGCATGACGGAAATCGGCATGGCGATCTCCAACCCGCTCGAGGGGGAGCGCAGGCCGGGTGCCGTCGGAATGGCCCTGCCTGGTGTGACCGTCCGACTGATTAGTGAAGCAGGCGAGTTGATCGAGGGTGAGGACGAACCCGGAGAGATTCAGGTTCGCGGGCCCGCAGTGTTCTCCGAGTACTGGAATAAGCCCGACGTGACGAAGGAATCCTTCGTGGATGGATGGTTCCGCACCGGGGATATGGCGGTGTTGGAGAACGGGTATTACCGCATCATGGGCCGCCTGTCGGTGGATATCATCAAGTCGGGCGGATACAAGCTCTCGGCCCTGGAAATCGAGGATACATTGCGGACGCATCCGGCGATCCGCGAGTGTGCCGTGGTCGGCTTGCCGGACGATACCTGGGGGGAGGTGGTGGCGGTGGCCATCGTGGCCCGTGAAGGGGAGCACATCGAACTCCCGGATCTGAAAGAGTGGGCCACCGAGCGCATGTCCGCGTACAAGATTCCCAAGTCGCTGTTGCTGTTGGAGGATTTGCCGAGAAACGCCATGGGCAAGGTGACCAAGCCCGCCATCCAAGATCTTTTCGCCTGAAGGGGTCACGTATGGGCCACCTGAATCGCCGCGATTTCGTGAAGAAGGCCGGTCTCGGAGCAGCCGGGACGGGCATCGTGGCCGGGTGCGGGGGCGCCGATCCGCAGACGGCGAGTGGTGACGGTGTCGTCTCCGGGCCTCGGGTCAACTGGCGCATGGCGACGAGCTTTCCGCCTAGTCTCGACATTCTCAACGGAGCCGCTCTGCTCGTCGCGGACCGGGTCGAAGCCCTCACCGGTGGGCGCTTCACGATCCGCGTATTCCCGCCAGGCGAGCTCGTCCCCGCGCTTCAGGTAATGGACGGTGTGCAGTCGGGCACGGTCCACGCCGGTTACACGAGCGACTACTACTACATCGGCAAACATCCGGCACTCGCGTTCGGAACCTCCGTCCCATTTGGGCTGAACGCGCGTCAACAGACGGCTTGGCTGCACTACGGGGGCGGCCTGGAGATGCTCCGGGACGTCTACTCGGACTTCGGAATGACCTCGATTCCGTGCGGGAACACGGGAGCGCAGTTCGGCGGATGGTTCCGGAGACCCGTCGAGACGCTCGCCGACCTACGGGGCGTGCGCATGCGCATCCCCGGACTCGCGGGAGAGATCATGGCTCGGCTCGGCGTCACGGTCCACGTGCTCGGCGGCCCCGACGTCTTTCCGGCCCTGGAGCGGGGCGCGATCGACGCCGCGGAGTGGGTCGGCCCCTACGACGACGAGAAGCTCGGATTTCACGAGGTCGCGAAGAACTATTACGTGCCGGGATGGTGGGAGCCGGGACCGTCGACCGTTCTACAGATCGGTCTCGACGCCTGGAACGACTTGCCGCCCTCCTACCAGGCCGCGCTGGAGAGCGCGTGCAACGACGCCACCCGCATGACCCTGGGTCGCTACGATATCGAGAATCCTCCGGCGCTGGAGCGTCTCACCAACGAACACGGCGTGACTCTACGCACGTTTTCGGACGAGATTCTGGAGGCCGCCTGGAACGAGAGCGAAGCCTACCTCGAGGAGCAGGCCGTCGCGAACGATGACTTTCGGAGGATCTACGCGTCGTGGAGGGCGTTTCGGACGGAAAGCTTCCCGTACTTCTCCAGCAACGAGTCGGTGTACGCCAACTTCGCGTTTCCCCGGACGTAGGGCTGGCCGCCAGAGCCCTCCCTCCCCACCTCCCGCCCTCACACGCGTGCCCAAGCAATCAAGCCGGCCAGCACGATCAGTTGGATGACGATGAACGGCACGGCCCCCCGGTAGATCGTGGTCGGAGGAATGCTCTCCGGTGCCACGCCCCTGAGGTAGAAGAGCGAGAAGCCGAACGGGGGTGTGAGGAAGGACGTCTGGATGTTCACGGCCAGGACGATCCCCAACCACGTCAGGTCGATGCCCAGAATCTGGGCGGGCGCCACGATCAGCGGCACGATGATGAAGGCGATCTCGAAAAAATCGATGAAGAAGCCGAGCCCGAAGACGACCGCGTTGACGACCAGGAGGAAGCCGAGCGATCCGCCCGGGAGGTCGGTGAGCAGGTCGGCGATCCAGAGATCGCCCTCGAGCCCTCGGAACACGAGCGTGAACGCGGTCGAGCCGATCAGCAGAAAGATGACCATGATGGTGAGGCGCGTCGTGTCGTTCATCGCCGCCCTCAGGGCCTCCATGGACAGCCGGCGATGCATGGCCGCGAGCGCCATCGCGCCCAACGCACCTAGCGACCCGGCCTCGGTCGGTGTGGCCACGCCGGCGAATATGCTGCCGAGCACGACCAGAATCAGGACCAGGGGCGGGAGCATCGAGCCCATGACACGGCGGAGAAGCTCGCTGCCCGGTATGTCGAGCGACTCCGCGGACATGGCGGGTGCCGCCTCCGGCCGCACGATGGCGACGCCGGCCACGTAGACCACGTAGGCACCCGTCAGGATCAGCCCCGGGACCAACCCGGCCCGGAACAGGGCGCCGACCGACACGCCCATCTGATCTCCGAGGACGATCAACACGATGCTGGGCGGGATGATCTGCCCCAACGTGCCGGCGGCCGCAATGACCCCGACCGTCAGTTCGTCCTTGTACCCGTTCCGCATCATGACCGGCAGTGAGATCAGCCCCATCGCGGTCACCGACGCCCCCACCACACCGGTCGCGGCGGCCAGCAGAGCTCCGACGCCGATCACACCGATGGCCAGCCCGCCCCGGAAACGACCAAACAGGATGCCGATGGTCTCCAGAAGGTCCTCGGCCAGATCGGATTTTTCGAGAACCGTGCCCATGAATATGAAGAAGGGAACGGCCAGGAGCGTGTAGTTGGCCATGATCCCGAACGTCCGATCCGGCAGCGCCCGTAACAGGACCGGATCGAAGTGCCCCACCAACATCCCCAAGAACGAAAAGACCAGCGCGGCGCCGGCCAGCGCGAACGCGACCGGGTACCCCGTGAAGATGAGCGCGAGTGCCCCCAGGAGCATGGCCGGACCCCAGACTTCTCCCACTAGTCGCGCTCCACCGCGGGACCGGGGCCGTCCACCGCGGCACCGGGGTCATCCGCTGCGGTGGGACCGGGGCCATCCGCTGCGGACGAGCCCGATGAAGGCCCCGCGGACGGCCCTCCGGCGGGCTCCGCCAGGATCTCCGCGTTCTTCACGATCTGACTGATCGCCTGAAGGAGCAGCAGGAAGAACGACACGAGGATGACGGTCTTGATCGGGTAGCGCGGCAGTCCACCGGGATCGGGCGACGTCTCGAGTATGGCCCAGCTATTCGCGACCGGTCCCCAAGAAATCCAGAGCATCACGAATGCGAAGGGGACGAGGAAGAGAACGGACCCGATCAGGTTGATCCAGGCTCGTGCCCGCCGCCCCAAGCGCGCGTACAGCACGTCCACGCGAACGTGGTAGTCGTGGTTCAGCCCGTAGGCAGCCCCCATCAGAAAGATGAGGCTGAAGAGGTACCACTGCAGCTCGAGGTACGCATTGGAGCTGAGCGAGAAGCCCGTGTAACGACCCGCGTAGCGAGCAATGGCGTTGAACGATCCAACGATCACCATGACCAGAGCGATCCATTGGATGGCCGCTCCGATCCGGTCGTTGAGCCGGTCGATCGCGGCAGAGATCCGCTGGAGAGACCTCACGCGCTAGGGCGCCTCTGCAGCCCCGACGTCCTCCCCCGGTTGTCCCGGTTGTCCCAGCTGCTGTAGGATGGCTCGGCCGATCTCCAGCAGGGTTTCGACTCCGTGCACGTCGTGGGGCAGTAGGTTCAGGTAGACCCGCTTGAGGTGCGCAAACGTACGGTCGATTTCGTCCCGGTACTCTTGTTCCTGAGCCCGACGCTCCTGGAGAAAGTCCCCATCGACTTCGGGCGGCAACAGGCGATTCACGACCATTCCCGCCACGGGCACATCGAACTTGCCCAACAAGTCGAGCGTCTTCCTGGTCTCGAGAATCGGCAGCCGTTCTGCTGTGAGCACCATGAGAAATGCAGTGACCGCCGGGTCGGTCAGGAGGGCACGCGCCCGATGGAATTTCCGGCGCCGGGTCAGGAGAATGTCTTGGATTCGGCCGTCACGACTGTCGTCCGGCTCCTCCTTCGACCCCCCGATCACCCCGAACTCGTCCTCTCGCGAGTGATCACGGCCGAAGACCTTGAGCAGCTCACTCAATTTTCGCGACCGGTCCTGGTGTCCGAGCATGCCATCGCTCCACGCGGACAGCACCTCGGGCAGGGAGAGAAGCCGGATCGTGTGCCCCGAGGGGGCCGTATCGAAGATCAACAAGTCGAAGCGGCTCTTCGCGTCCGACATGAGGTCGGCCATGCGTTCGAGCAACGCCGCCTCCACCGTTCCGGGAGAATGGCGGGCGAGCTCGAGCTGTCGGTCGATCTCACCATACATCTTGGGTGCGACCAACGACTTCATGCTCATCTTGACAGTCGCGATATGGCGCTCGGCTTCGGCCTCGGGATCGATCTCCAAGCCCGCCAGGTTCGGCGCCAGAGGGGTCTCTTTGTTTCCGACCCGTATGTCGAATACGTCGCCGAGTGAATGCGCGGGGTCCGTCGACACGAGGAGCGTCGAGCGGCCCGCCTCGCCCGCCATCAGGGCGAGCGCGCCCGCAGTGGTGGTCTTACCGACGCCACCCTTCCCGCCCACGAAAATGATGCGCCGGTCGAAGAGGTGATCCACGGCTTGCTACGACTCCTGAGCCATCGCCCCTAGCAACACTTGAAGTCGTCGAGAGGCGAATGCTCCATGCCCATGCGGGTGTGCCACTCGTGGAACCGTTCCAACAACACGGGCTGAAGCTCCAACGTGTAATACGTCGCCGGGTTAGGGACGCCCATCATCTCCGAGAAGATGAGCAGCATGAAGAGGTCGTCCTGGTCGCGCTTCGCTCGCGCAACCGCTCCCCGATACGGCGAGTGGTAGACTTCGGAAGCCAGATGCGCCCACTCGTTGAGCTTCTTCTTGAAGTCAGGCCACTTCATCGTCGCCTAGACGGTCGTCTCCTCTCGCGCACCGGCGGCGGCCGCCCGCTTCTCACGAGTAAACGCGGACGTCGACTCGAGAATCACGAAGATCGCAAGGATGATGATCACGACGTCTACCGCCATCAACACATAGCTACCCTGGTTAAACAGATCCCACAGCTGATAGATCGCGGCGAGAAAAGACATCGTCGTAACGAACACCATGGGCACCATAGTAAAGACGTACCGCCGTTTGAGCTTGACCAGCATGACGCTGAGCACCAGCAGCGTGAGGCCCGCCAGCAACTGATTGGTGGTGCCGAACAAGGGCCAGATGAGCATACCACCCTGCCCGTCCGCACCGCCCGCTCCAAATGCCAGTGCGAGGCACGCCGCCACCGCCGCGAATGTCGCAACGTACCCGTTCTGCAACGCGGGAATCCTGTAGATGGTGCCCCATTCCTGGACGATGTAACGCTGGAGGCGCACCCCGGCGTCCATCGTCGTTCCGGCGAACAAGACGGCCATGACCGCGAGCAACGTCTCAGCGAATTCTCTGGACAGCGGCGTTCCTTCCGACACGATCTGCCCCCCGCCGGCGACGAACGTGGGGATGCCTGTCAAGCCGAACTCCGCGTACGTCGCCTGCCATTCGCCGAGCGAAGCGAAGCCGGCGCTGACGGCGAGGATCGTGACCAGGGCGAGGAGCCCTTCCCCGGACGAACCCAGATAGCCCACGAAGCGGGCATCCGTCTCCTTATCCAGTTGTTTGGAGGTGGTGCCGGACGCCACCAGGCCATGGAACCCGGAGAGAGCCCCGCATGCAATGGTCACGAAGAGCAGGGGCACAAGAGGCGGCGTTCCCTCGGGAACCGCCGTGTTGTACATCGGTGCGACGATCTCGGGGTTCGCAATGAACACGGCGCCGAACAAGAGGGCCAGCCCGATGATGAGCTGAATACCGTTGATATAGTCCCTCGGCTGAAGCAGTAGCCACACCGGGAGAAGCGACGCGATTGTGGCGTAGATGAACAAGATGATAATCCACTGTGGCGCCGCCCCGAGACCCATGAACGTTTCCGGCAGCGAGACCGGAATCGCTTCTCCCAAGTAGATCACCGCATAGAGGATGATGGTGCCAACGACGGTGGGCCACAGGATCGGGACTCCCATCTTGTAGATCAGGACGCCGATCGCCACGGCCACGACGATCGCGCTCCAAGCCGGAATCACACTGCTGGGCGTCTCGACAAAGGCGTTGGAGATGGCGACCGCAAACACGGCGTTGACCATCATCAATAGGAAGAAGATCACGATCATGAACAACGTGCGGGCGCGGAGACTGACGACGTCGCCCGTCAGCGATCCGACGGACCGCCCCTGGTTACGGACGCTCGCCCAGATCGCGCCGAAGTCGTGCACGCCGGCGAAGAACATCGTACCGCCAATCACCCATATGAACGCAGGCAACCATCCCCAAATGACGGCGATGGCGGGTCCGATGATCGGCGCCGCACCCGCGACGGCCGTGAAGTGGTGGCCCCAGAGCACAACCCTGTTCGTGGGAATGAAGTCGATATCATCCCGCATCGAGTGGGCCGGCGTCTCGAAATTCGGATCGAGCCGATAGATCTTCTCGGCGATGAACTTCGAGTAGAAGAGATAGCCGATAGCCACGAGACCGATGCCGAGTACCGCGGGGACGATTGCGCTCATAGTTCAACCAGGATCTGAGGTGGATTCGGGCGACTGCGGCGGCAATGTACGGAAAAAAGTCGTTCCCGTCAGCCCTGGGAGTGAATGAAGTCCGTAAAGCCGGCGTCGTAGTCGGACAGACCGTTCTGCCCGGTCATCCTCATGCGCTCTTCCATGAGGGGCTTCATGAAGCCCCACACGGCGCTTTCGTACGCAGTCGGCTCGGGCCGAATCGCGTGGAAGTCCTTCGCCAGCTCCTCGCGCAAGCCCGACTCGTCGACGAACTGGTGGTAGCGCTCGAGATCTCCATCCGCCAAGACCCGCAGGTTTCGGTGCGTTCGTTCGGCGAGGGCGGCCTGCACGAGAACCGGGTGCTCCGAGGTGCTGAGCGCCAGATAAGCGATGGCCTGCGCCTGGAGCTCCTTGTAGTAGCCTTTTCGGTGGCAGAACTCGTGTGCGATGATGTGCGGCTCGAAGACGCCTGAGTCCCGGAAGATCGTCACGTCACCGGAGAGGATGTCGCACGCACCCAGGGCGAAAGGGAACAAGAGCTTCGCGAGGGCCATGCTGCGGACTTCCGCGCTCGTCTCGACTCGCTGGCCGGTGATGGAGGCGATGTAGGCGGTCAGATGCTCGTTGACGACCCGCGCCAGCTCGTCTCGTGAAAGCTCCTGTGGCTGGTAGTCCCGGTTGAGGACGGCGACGAGATCCGCGACCTCTTCCTGCCGGGCCTCCTCGCTCATCGGCTCGAGGTCGGACGGGTCCTGACCGAACGTCTCCTCGAAGTCGATCGGGCGGGCGTCCTGCCGGGCAAGCCAGTCGACCAGGGCGCTCCCCGCGTAGACCCCCAGTGCGGCGGCTTGGACGATGCGGCCCGGCGCGCTCACCCGGAACAGAAGACGGGACGCCAGGGGAGCCAGCATGAACACGTCGGCAAGCGCAAACGGCGCGTACGTCGCTTGGTTGGGGATTTCTACGCGGTCCATAGCCACTCGTACCACTCCGTGCGGCCGTGGGTCCCTCATTGCGGGGCAGTACCCTGAGGGTACAATGGTTCGAAATGCCGTCGAACGTAGCAACTTGGCCTTTCAATTCTCGGAATCTCCCACTGGCTCACCTCCCACTGGCTCAACTCCCACTGGCTCAACTTCCCCTGGTTCTCCTCCTACTGGTTCTCCTCCTACTGGCCTCACTCCTCCTTCCGGGGGACGGTCTGGCTCAGAGTGGCGGCCGCGATGCCTGGTTTCCGGACGCGGCATACTTCGCCCGACCAACGGCTTCGGTCCGCGAGCCGACGTTCGGCGTCGGGGCGGTGTGGAGCACCGTGTTCCGAAATCGCTCCGACCCCGCCGAACGCTCACCCTTCGACCTCCCGGGTGGCACCGGGCTGAAGACCGACGCCCAGGGCGAGGCCGCCCTCGGGGGCAACGTCCGGATCTGGCAGCCGGCGCAATGGGCGCACGGGGGAGTCACGTTGGGCGTCCAGGCCGGAGTCTTCGGCCGTTTTAGACTCGAGGTCTCGGGCAACGACCTCGTGGCCTCCGACTGGATCGTGGCTCTTCCGGTGGAGATCGCACGTGGACCCTGGTCCGGGCGTCTACGCCTTGTGCACTGGAGCGCGCACGTGGGCGACGAATTGATCGAGGCGGGTGTCGAACGCGTCGACTTCACGGCGGAGACACTGGAGGCGCTGGTCGGCTATGGGCCAGGTGATCTTCGTTTCTACGGAGGGGGAAGCCTCGTGGTGCGTTCGAGTCTCGAGAACGAGCCTCAGTTGGGCCCGGGCTTCTCCGACGATGTGCTGATCCGGTTGGGCGCAGACGCCCGCCTACGCCCATGGGTCCGAGACGATCTGAGCGTCGACGCGGGAGTGGACTGGCAAAGCAGCGACCGCACGGGGTGGGCCGGCCAGCTTTCCGTCCGGCTCGGCCTGAGCGTGCGCGACGGTGCCCGCAGCGCCCAGCTGAACGGCATCTATCACCGGGGGCCATCGCCGATGGGTCAGTTCTTCCTGACGGACGAGCGATACTGGGGCATCGAGTTGGTCCTAGAGCCCTGAGGGGCGTACGTTCCGGCAACTCCGAATCGGCGCGTACAGTGTCGGAGTCCAACAGGATCGACCGTATTCGTGTGCGTGATAGTAAAGCGTGCGTGATAGAAGAGATGTCCGTCCGTGCACAGGAGGCCGCCAATGACCCACGCATCCCCTGATCTTCGGTCCCGTCCCCTGCTTCTCGCCGGGCTTGTGTCCCTGGTACTCGCACCACTATCGGCGACGGCCGGAGTGGCACAGGTGAACTCGACCATCCCCGCCGCCCAGGCCGAATTGGAGCGACTCGGCAAGCGATACGACGTGAACATCTACGACGGGGCCGGACACGGTTTCCTTGGCCGGCAGAGTGGCCAGGAGGGGGCCAACCAAGCCGCCTCCGAGGGGGCGTGGCCGGCTACGATTTCGTTCTTCCGCGAGTTGCTGGAGAAATAGGAACGGGGGAATACGAGCCACGGGCTCGTTCCGATGACGAATCCCGGAAACGGTACATCCCCGACGGACAGGAAAGTCGTCTGGGGGTGGGCGCTGTACGACTTCGGCAATTCAGCGTTCACAACGTTGATCGTGACGTTCATCTACTCGGTCTTCTTCGCCCAGGAGATCGCCCCCGACGGTGACACCGGAACGGTCATGTGGGCGTACGCGGTGTCTTTCACTGCGATCGTCGTTGCAGTGACATCACCCTTCCTGGGCGCCATGGCGGACCGCGGCGGCCACCGTCGACGCTACCTGTTCATCACGACCGTCGTCACGATCCTGGGAACCGCGCTCCTCTATTTTCCTACGCCGGGAGAGGTACGCCTCGCCCTGGGGATCTTCGTGATCGCAAACATCGCCTTCGAGCTTTCAGGCGTCTTCTATAACTCGTACCTGCCCGACATCTCCACGCCGGACAATATCGGTAAGGTCTCGGGGTACGGGTGGTCACTGGGATATGTGGGCGGGCTCCTGGCCATGGGCATCGCCTTGGTCGGCTTCGTCCTCCCGGACTCGCCCTGGTTCGGCATCTCGGCCAGCGAGGACTCGCTGTTCCAAAACGTGCGGGCCGTGACGGTGCTGGTCGCCGTGTGGTTCGCGATCTTTGCCATTCCGATGTTCCGGTGGGTTCCCGAGACCGAGCACCCGACCACTCCCCCACTGGGTGCACTCCTTCGGGGTACCCTCGGCCAACTGGCGGACACGTTCAGACACATCCGGCGCTACGGGCAGATCGTTCGGCTCCTGATCGCCCGTATGTTCTATAACGACGGCCTCGTAACCATCTTCGCTCTTGGGCCCCTTTACGCCGCAGAAGTCTTCGGATTCACGCTCACCGAAGTGATGTACTGGGGTCTGGCGCTCAACGTCACGGCCGGCCTCGGCTCGTTCACGATGGGATTTCTGGACGACCGAATCGGTGGCAGGAAGACGATTCTGCTCTCTCTCGTCGGGCTGACGCTCGCCACTGGCTGGGCCACCCTCGCCCCCGGGGAGAGCAAGACATCCATGTTCCTGGCGGGGCTGGTGGTGGGCATCTTCGTGGGCCCCAATCAGGCCGCGAGCCGCTCACTCCTGGGCCGCTTCGTACCCCCCGAAAAGGAGACCGAGTTCTACGGCTTCTTCGCCTTCTCGGGGAAGGCCATCGCCTTTTTGGGCACGATCGTCTACGCGGCCATGACCACGGCCTTCGGGAGCCAACGGTACGGTGTGGGCGCGATCATCGTCTTCTTCCTGATCGGGGGGCTGATCCTGACCACGGTGGACGAGCGAGCCGGTGTGGCCGCAAGTGGCAGGGTTTCGGCCTCGTAACCATGCGCATCGTCGCCGGAAAGCACGCGGGTCGGCACCTGACCTCCCCCGCCAAGCGGATTCGGCCCACCGCGGAAGAAGTTCGGGACCGCTGGCTCGGCCGTCTGAAGGACGACCTCGAGGGCGCGCGGGTGTTGGATCTCTTCGCCGGCTCCGGGGCGCTGGGGCTCGAAGCGCTTTCGCGAGGTGCGGCGTCGGTGGATTTCGTGGAGAACGCTGCTGAGGCGCTTCATTCACTCAAGGCCAACGTGGCAGCGCTCCGAGAGAAGAAGCGCACGCGCATCTTCAAACGGGACGCGATCGTCTTCGCCGAAGCCTTGGATGAGGGCAGCTACGACATCGCGTTTGTCGATGCGCCCTACGGATCGAAGAAATTGGATCGCATCGTAGACACATGGGCCGCTTGTCACTTCGCCCGCATCCTCGGCGCCGAGCATGCGAGGGACCACGTGCTTCCCATTGGGCCCCTCCGGGGACGTACACGGTTCAGCGGCGAGACGGGTGTGACGATCTTCCGCGCCTCGATCGTCGAAGCACAGCAAAAGAAAGTGTTATCCCCTCACCGAACCCCCATATAACTTTTAGGTAAGAGAAACATCTTACGTAAGAGAAGATCGAGCAGCCCCGTGGGCGTGACCCTCGCCGGAGTCTATTCTGATTAACAAGCGTTGGCAGCAGCTACGCCAATTGGTCGAGCGATACCGCTCGCGGCCCGGGGCCCCGCCGGCGGGGTTCACGCTTCTGGAACTGCTGATGGTCACCGTGATCATCGGAACGCTCTCGACCATGGTCGCGCCGTCGCTCCAGAGGGCGCGCGAGCAGGCGCAGGTCGGAGCGGCGATCGCCGAGATCAGAATCATTGAAGCGGAGTTGGCGATTTATATCGAGATCAACTTTACGGTACCCGTGAGCCTTGCCGCGATCGAGCGCGCGGGCATGGTCGATCCGTGGGGATATCCTTACGTGTACAACCCTATCACCGGCCCCGGGGGAGCGCGGAAGGACAAGTTCATGGTGCCGCTCAATACGGACTACGACCTGTACAGCGTCGGAATGGACGGCGAGAGCGTCGCTCCGCTTTCAGCGAACAAGGCTCAGGACGACGTCATCCGTGCCCTGAACGGGGGCTATGTCGGCCTCGCCTCGAATTTCTAACGCCATGGACAGGATGAATCGGACCCGATGAGCTTCGACGTCGAGCACTTCAGAACCAAGATCGGTCGGCGAATCGTTATCCTGTTCGTCGTTTGTGCCCTTCTTCCCGCCATGGGCGTGTCGATCGTTTCCTATTGGCAAGCCCGGTCGCAGCTCCGTAGGAGTGAAGACGAAACGATACGGTCGCGTGCTACGAACGCTCAGAACGGGGCTCTGGAGAGGCTCCAATCCGTCGAGAGCGAGTTGATACTCCTGGCCGCCTCTCCCAGTCTGGACCGGGCACTCAGCGGAACAGACGATGCCTCGGGCGAAATAGGGTCGCTGCGACGGCTCGACGCCGTGACGTTGGCTACGTCGGATGCGACCATCGCGATCTACGGTGACCTCACGGATACGCCAGAGCTTGCTCCGGAGACGCTCGGCAATCTCGACCGGGGCCAGAGCGTCCTGGCCGTCACCGACGGCGCGGGCGGCAGGCCGCAGATCCTGATGGCACGTGCTGCGGGGGATGGCGGCACCGAAGCCGGCGTGCTCTGGGGCCGGATCGTTGCAGACAGCCTCTGGGCGACGGCACAGGTGTACGCTGTCGACGTCACCGCAGAGGGCATCGACTTGCAGGACGCCAACGGCTATTGCGTGCTGGACGCGAGCGGGCGACCCCTGGACTGTGCAGGCGCGCTGGTCACCTGGATTCTTCAAGGGGTTCCAGACGATGTCAGCTTCCCGGGGCGTACCGGACCCCTGTCGTGGTCCGCCAGCGGAAGGTCGTATGCCGGTCACTATCGCGTTCTGCCGCTGCAGGCCTCATTCAACAGCGAAGACTGGACCATCGTGATCGCCAGCGACGAGCAGAGCCTGCTACAACCCCTGGCCGAGTTCCGAGCACTGCTATTGGGTTTCATCGTGTTCGCGGGTGCTTGGGCCGTGTTGGTGGGCGCCCGGGGCATTCGCCGATACATGGAGCCGCTGGCCAAGCTACGGGAGGGTACGCGCCGGGTCGCCGCGCAGGACTTCAGCACCCGCGTACACCTCACGAGCGGAGACGAGTTCGAGGAGCTGGCCGGATCCTTCAACAACATGGCCCAGCAGGTCGGGACTCTGTTTGAGGAGCTGAAGGATCTCAACTGGAGCACGATCACGACTCTGGCCCGCACCATCGACGCCAAATCTCCCTGGACCGCGGGCCACTCGGAGCGCGTGTCCCAGATGTCCGTGGCGATCGCACGCGTCATGGGGTTGGGTGAGGCGGAGGTCGAGCGACTGTATCGCGGTGGACTCCTGCACGACATCGGTAAGATCGGCGTGCCCATCACGATCATCGACAAGAAGGGGCGGCTCACCGACGAGGAGATGGCGGTGATGCGGAGTCACGTAACCATCGGCGCGAAGATTCTGGAACCGCTCAGTGCGCTCGAAGACGTGATACCGATCGTCCTCTACCACCACGAACGCTTCGACGGCAAAGGGTACGAGTCCGGATTGGGCGGCACGGATATCCCCCACTTGGCGCGAATCCTGTGCGTTGCGGACAGCTACGACGCCATGCGCTCCGACCGGCCCTACCGTACCGGAAGAGGCCCGGATGAGACTCTCGAGGAGATCGCGTTGTGCGCGGGCAGCCAATTCGATCCGGACGCGGTCGAGGCCTTCGTCGAGTATATGACGTCGGAGGAAGGCGAGCTGGCCTCCATGGGGAAGTTCTCACAGCCCTTTGGCGTGCCCGCTGAAACCCGCGTGACGTCCTCGCGAACGCTCGGCGACAGTGAGAAGGTGACCGCGTGACGCGCGGGGGATGGCTCGCATCGGCCAAGCGGTACGCATCAATGGGTGCCCTCCTCCTGCTCGGCGCCTGCGGGTCCGAATCGGTCGAAGCGCCCCCGGCCAGCATCGAGGGGCGGTGGATCACGACCGACGACCCCCGGTATTTGAATCGCGCCTTCGAGATCACAGAGGATTTCCTCTATCTGCTGCAGGGGGGTGACACGTTCGCGGTGCACACGATCCGCGAGGTGGAGATCACCCAGGACGACCTTCCCGAGTACACCATCGCCTATCGAGGAGACGAGGGAGCCCTGTTCTCGTTCCGTGTCTACTTCTCGCAGGAGGACGGCGGCACGCTCTACCTGTCGAACCAGATGAATATGAGGTGGCGCAGGGACCCCAATGCCTATGTGCCGTGGGGCGCAGTCCTGGAAATGGAAAAGAGGGGGGAGCTCCGCTCCGGGTCGTAGGGACCCAGAGGCGGCCGTTACCGTTTCCACACCGAGGCGCACGCCGAGGCTCCGACCCGCTCGCAGTTTGACAGAGCCGCCTCACCCTCGGCACTTTCCTTGATCCCGCCGGAACCCTTGCTCAAGGAAGTGTGGCCATGGAGCAGCGCGAGCCGGATCGCCTCGTTCACGGGGCCCTTGCAGGTGCTGTAGCTGGGATCGTAGTGGTTATCTGGTTCCTCGTGATGGACTTCGTCGCTGGTCAACCCTTCGACACTCCCGCGCGTCTCTCGAGCGCCGTGTTGCGGGTCGAATTCAGTGGGCCTTGGCCGCGCCTGATGATGCTCTATACGGTCCTTCATTTCACGGTATTCATCTCGCTGGGGGTCGCGGCGGCGTGGACCCTCCAGATTCTCCAGATCCAGCCGGGGCTCGTGGTGGGCGGCGTGTTCGCGATCGGCGTTCTCAACACGGTCCACTATGCGGGCCTGCTCGTGACCGGTACCAATCTCCTCACCATCGTCCCGATCCAGCAGGTGGCCACGGCCAACCTCCTCGGCGGCACGCTGATGATGGCATACCTGCATCGGGCTCTCGGCTCCGAAGAGCCCTTTGGATTGAACGTGCTCCGACGATACCCGGTCCTCTTCGAGGGCCTCGCGACGGGGCTTGTGGGGGCGGCGGCGGTCGCTGTCTGGTTCCTGGTCGTTGATCTGTTGGCCGGCTCCCCACTCCATACGCCCGCCGCGCTGGGATCGGCCGTGCTTCTCGGCGCTGCAAACCCCTCCGAGGTCGAGCTCAACGTGGCCGTAATGGCCGTGTACTCCATCCTCCACGTATCCGCGTTCGTCGCGGTCGGGATGGGCTTTTCTTGGATGGTCCAGCAGCTACACGGGGCACCGGCATTCGGGGCTCGCGCTCTTACCGTATTGGTTGTCGTGGAGGGCCTGTTCATCGGGTCGGTCGGCATGGCAAGCGGCTGGATCGTCCAGGAAATGGGGTGGCTGACCATTTTGGTGGCGAACGGCCTGGCCGTCGCCGGAATGAGCAGCTGGATTTGGCACCACCACCCCGGCCTCCGACGAGACCGACACACGCCTCCGAGTGCACCGATCGGGGTCTGAACGACGCCACATGGAGAATCAATGACTGCGCCCGCCGTACCGAACGTGGACCGGGAGGTCCTTCGCGAAGCGATCCAGGAGGAGTACGAAGCGGTCGCCTCTGAGCCCCAGCGTGGTTTCCACTTTCACACGGGCCGCCCGCTGGCCGAGATCCTCGGCTATCAAGAGGAGTGGCTCGACGGATTACCCGATGGGACCATCGAATCCTTCGCAGGCACGGGCAATCCGTTCAGTCTCGGCGGGTTGGCCCCCGGAGAGCGGGTCGTGGACGTCGGCTGCGGCGCGGGAATCGACTCCCTCATCGCCGCCAGGATGGTGGGCCCGCAGGGGGCGGTGATCGGCATCGACATGACGCCGGCCATGCTGGAGAAAGCGGAGGCCGGTGCGAGAGACCTCGATCACGTGGAATTTCGGCTCGGGTTCGGAGAGGAGCTTCCGGTGCCGGACGGATGGGCGGATGTCGTGATCTCCAACGGCGTCGTGAACCTGATGCCGGACAAGGTCGAGGCCTTCACGGAGATGGCCCGAGCGCTCCGGCCCGGCGGACGCATCCAGATCGGTGACATCTTGGTCGACCGACCCGTGCCGGAAGATTCCAAGGAGGACATCGAACTCTGGACCGGCTGAATCGCGGGCGCTCTGCTGGAAGCAGAGCTCGAAGCCACGGTCGTGGCTGCGGGATTCACGGACTTCGAGATTACTTGGCGGGCTGAGGTGTTCAAGGGAGCTCCCCAACAGTCGAGCGCGGCGGAGTTCGGAACGAACGGCATCAACTACAGGGCGACGAAGGCGGCCGGCTGAATGAATAGCCGTACCCTGCTGAAGGCGGCCATCTGAATGGATAGGCGTACCCTACTGAAGACCGGTACCATGGGATTTCTGGGACTGGGGCTCGGCGGGTGCGCAACGGGATCGGGTCGGAGCGGCTCTCTGGTCCTCCCCCCGGTTCGCGCCTCCTGGGACCGCGTCATCCGCACGACCGTGGGCCTGCGTCCACACCGTCCCTCCGGCTTCGTTCTACGAGCCGAGAAGCTCGATGCCAAGACTCTCATCCACAATTACGGCCACGGTGGCTCCGGGATGTCCCTCTCCTGGGGGACCGGGTTCATGGCCGCCGAAATGGCGACTGAGCAAGAGGACCGCAGAGCCGCCGTGATCGGCTCCGGCGTGGCGGGATTGACCACGGCGCGGCAGCTTCAGCGGCTCGGCTTCGACGTCACGATCTATGCCATGTCCGTCCCCCCCAACACGACGTCGAACATGTCGCTGGCGGGCTTCACGCCCACCTCTGGGCTCGTGGAAACGGATCAGCGCACCGCTGCGTGGGACGCCCAGTTCCGGCGTGCGGTAGAGATCGCCTACAGGCAGCTCCAGCTGCTGGCCGGCCCCAAGTACGGCATCTCCTGGTTGAACGGTTACTCGATGTTGGACGGCCCCCCGGCGAACGCGGTGGTGCAGCCAGAGCCGGAGCCACGGCCTGCACCGAGCCGGCCCCGACGGCCGAGCCTTCTGCCTCCGGAGCTTCGGACGGGCAGCGTCGTTCTGGGACCGGGAGAGCATCCGTTCCCGACACCGTATGTGAGCTACCGGCCCTCGATCCGTATCGAGCCCTCGATCTACCTCGACCAGCTCGTGGAGGACGTCCTTCTCTTCGGGGGCCGTATCGTCATCCGGAAATTCGACACGCCCCGGGATTTCATGTCGCTGGAGGAATCGGTCATCGTGAATTGCACGGGGCTGGGATCGTACACGCTGTTCAACGACTGGGAGTTGACGCCGCTGAAGGGCCAGCTCACGGTGCTCGTGCCCCAGCCGGAGGTCGACTACAACACCTTTGGCGGCCTACGCCGCGGCGCGCCTGGGAGCTTCGGTATTCACATGCAGCCGCGCAGCGATGGGATCATCCTGGGCGGTACCTCCGAACGAGGCGTCTGGTCGCTCGAGCCGAATGAAGAAGCCCGTAGGCGAGTCGTGGAGGGGCACATCGAACTCTTCGACGCCATGCGTGGCTTGACCCGCGGAGCACGAATCGCGAGCTAGGCCGACTCGGCCAGAGTGGGCTGCTCGATCCCGACCGCAAGCAGCACCGGCACGATGCTCTCGTGCATGAGCCGATGCGCGGTGCTCCCCACGAACTTCTCGAGTGCCGGATGGCCGTGGTGGGGTCCCACCACGATCAGGTCGGCATCCCGCTCGACGGCGATCGTCGAAAGAACCGAGGTTGGATCTCCGGGCTCGACCAGTAGCTCGACGTGCCTGTCGCCGAAGAACTCTTGCGAGAGCCGCTCCAGGGACTCGTTCGCACTGACGGCGGCTTGGAGCCGGATCCGCCGCTGTGCCGAGGTCTCCCCGGATTGCCGGGCAAGCTCGAGGGCGTGAACCAGTATCGTGGTGCCGACGGCCGGCAGACGCTGACCCACCCACTCGACGACAGCCTCGGACGAAGTCGTGAAGTCGACACCGACGACAACCGTCCCGAAACCCGTTTCGCCTTTATCCATCCGGCCCTCCTTGGGTGGTGGGGGTACCACGAGAGATCCATGATGCCCGGGTCCGTCTATCCCAACCTACGAATTGGCATGAGACGGGCCCGTTGGGCAATCCCGGAAAGTGGTGTCAGGATTTCCCCCACCCGGGATTTCACCGACCCCCCGAGGCTACCGGGGAATCTATCGGGTCCTCCCGAATTATTTCCTAACGCCGCTCGGAAGAGCGTGCCTAGCTTTGATCAGGCCTCTGGTCTCCGGTTGGCGATCAGAGCATTCACTGATCAAGGCAGAAATATACCAATGAATACGATGACAATGAGTGCCCGTCGCGTCGCGACCGCTCTGATGTTGGTCGCTCTGAGCGCATGCGGGGAATCGAGCATATTCGGGCCGGACAACCAACTCCAGGTCACGAACATTGCGGACACGTTCCACTTGCAGGCACAGACCATCGCAGAGCAGTCGGGTACGGAGACCTACGACTGGGAAGTCAGCACCGCCACTGCTTCCGTCTCCCACTCCAACGCGGCTTTGACCGCTGGCACGGCGACCGTGACCATTCTAGATGCTAATGGGGACGAAGTGTACACCGCCCCCTTGAGCGAGGCCTCGAACGGAGACGCAGTCACCGCGGAGGGCGCGATCGGCACGTGGACCGTGATCGTCACGATGGATGGTGCCACGACCGACCACATCAACTTCCAGCTCGCCGACGTTACCTAGGCGGCACCTGGAGACCCGGCGACGGATTCATCCGTCGCTACGACGTGAGCGGCCCCCTTCACGAGATTCGTGGAGGGGGCTGTCTCATATCCGGAGCAGTCGGTTCACCTTGACCACGAGCCCACGGTTGGAGAGCTCGGACCACCGATCCAGGACGTCGGTGTCTCGGTCCTCGGTGTAGACGACGAATAGCTCACTGCCGGGGGCCCACTCCCACCGCAGCCGGAAGTTGCTGCTGAAGCTGTCGCTTCCCGAGTTGTACTGGACCAGGCCGCTCAGGTACATGCGAGGGCTGAGGCTGTAGTTCACGCGTACCCTGGACACATGCTGGTTGAACTCGCCATCGAACGCCTCTTGCGGGAGATTGATCCAGTTGAACTCGATGCTGGGTTCGAGCGAAAGCTGAGGCAGGATCTCGATTCGTGCCCGACTGAATCCGAGCGACGTCCGGTCGCCGTCGTAGTAATCGCCTTTCAGCAGGCTGAGGCGGCCCGAGTAGGGACGCTGGAGGCCGAAGTTGTAGCTCACCTGTACGTCCCGGAATCCATAGCGGCCCGCGGGGATGGTCGCCCCGGAGATCCGTGCGTCTTCGAGCAGACGCTCGTAGGTGTCGTTGAACGTGACGTTGAAGTTATCGCTGTTCTCGAGCTCCATCTGGAAGCTCACCCGTGCGTCGCGGCTCTCCAGGGGGCCGGCCTTCTCCCACGGGTAGATCCGTCCATCGACCTTCTCCAGATAGGCGAGGCTCCCCTGGAACCTCAGCTGTCGGATCCAGCCGATCGACACGGGCCTGGGGCTGAACCGCCCGGAGACCGAACTCTGTCGGAATCCCTTCCGCCGCACGAAACCGATCTCGGGATTGAAGTCGTCCCCGACCAGGAGATGCTGGGCCTGAGCCCCCCACTTGTCCCCCGCGTATCCGAAGCTGGCCCTGTAGCTTTCGTCGTTACCGGTGAGCCCCTCCGTCTGGGTCTTCGCGTAGTACGTGATGAAGTTGAGGTTCTCGAAGAACGCGAACGAAGCGTCGACCCCGTAGGCCTGGTTTGACCCCTGGGAAACGGTGGACTTGGACCGGTTTCCGAAGAGGACTCCGATGCTGCTGCGCGCAAGGATGTCGCGACGGAGTCTGAGCACGCTGAAGTTCGTCGACTCGATTCCCGGACCATGGTCATCGGTCTGGATGTTGATCGCGCCGACATCGAACGAGCCCACCTTCCCGGTAACCCTACCGCCCCCCAGAATGGGAACCGGCTCGCCGCCCTGGAGGCCGATCTGCCGGCTGTAGAAGAGCGTTGGCGTTATTCCTCCACCACCGCCACCCCCTCCGCCGCCGCCACCACCTGAAACGCCCGGAGCGAAGTTGAAGATCCCTCGTCCCTCCAGAAAAAACTCCCTCTTCTCGGGGAAGAACAGGCTGAACCGCGTAAGGTTCACCTGCTGCTCGTCCACCTCGACCTGCGCGAAGTCGGTGTTGAGGGTGAAGTCGGCGGTGAGGTTTTCGGTGACACCGTATTTCACGTCTAATCCCGCGTCGTAATTCCAGTCGTTGGAGATGCCACCTGTCTCCCGACGTTCCGACTGAAGCCCGGTGATCCCGTAGGGCTTGACCTCGAGATTTCGGCTGGCAGGCGGCGCTTCG
The DNA here is from genome assembly GCA_039590375.1 of Gemmatimonadota bacterium. Lineage (GTDB taxonomy): Bacteria > Gemmatimonadota > Gemmatimonadetes > Longimicrobiales > Gaopeijiaceae > UBA822. The sequence continues at coordinate 1,348 of JBDHFN010000028.1, read as the reverse complement.
AGTCCGACGAGCGTTGCGGCCATCGACACCCGGAAGAATCCTGAAGACCCCGTTCCAACCACCGACTGCGGCAGAGGCGTGAGATAATTCCACTCGTTCTTACGACGGATGGCGCGCCTCAGCTGGAGCCCCCAGATCTGCTCCCTGCCCGGTCGATAACGCAGCGACTTGAACGGGATCTCCATCTCGACGGTCCAGCCACCGTCGAAGCGCCCGGTTCGGACGTCCCAGATCGGGTTCCAGTCCGAGTTCGGGCTGCCCTCGTTCGTGAGCTGGAACTCCGCGAGGGCGCCGAGCGGATTGGTGTAGAAGCTCACCCCGTTCCGGCGATCGTAATAGGTGTCGAATACGACGCCGAACGTGTCGTTCTGGCGGAGCTGGTTCGTGTCCCGCCGCATCTCGTTCGCCACCCATTCGCTCTCCGGGGCCGAGTCCCAGACCCGCGCCGAGACGTAGATGTTCGTGTCGTCGAAGGTGATCCAGACCTCGGTCCGCTCGGTCGGGACCCCGAACTCGTCCGGCAGGCTCTGGACGAGGTCCGTGATGGAGGGGATGGTCGAGTAGAACGTCTCGTCCAGATCGCCGTCGATATCTATCGGCTCGGTCAAGCGGACCGCGCGAACCGTGGCGTTTCCTGTGGCGTCCCGGTTGATCACCTCGGGCGCAAGGGGCGGGGGGGGACCAAGGATTTCCGAGGCCTCGGCCTCGGTGGACTGAGGTATCTGACCAGCCACGTCGGCGGGGGCGGTGAGAATGGCGGCTGCGGCGATCATTGCGGCTGCGCCCAGCGGCCCGGGGAACGAGGGAGGGGATCCCCGAAAGGACCTGCAAAAGGACCCGCGAATAGGTCTGTGGCGGGATCTGTGAGCGCAGGAGTTCATCGCCTGTTTCCTAATCGTCCTTTATGGCGGGGGTCGGGAATGAAAGGGAGAGTCGAAAGATGTCATCGTGTCCAACTAGTGGACACACCTACGATGGTCTTTGTTGGCTCTGTTGACACGATATTCGTGTAACACGATATTCGTGTTATGGCTAGAAGACTCAAGAACGTCACGATAACGCTGGACGAAGAGACCGCACGTTGGGCTCGGATCGAAGCGGCCAGGCGGGACACCTCCGTGTCGAAGCTGCTCGGCGAGGTTCTACGGTCAGAGATGCACCAAGAAGCCAGGTACGAGGCCGCGCGGCAGACCTATCTGGCCCAGGAGCCCGGGATTCATCGTTGTGAGGGCCAGCCCCTGCCCTCCCGAGAAGAGCTGCACGATAGATGATCCGGGCGGTAGAGATGCCACGAGGGGTGACCGTCTCCGTCGAATCATCCGTGTTGGTTGCACCGTGACCGTGTTCG
>JBDHFN010000027.1:0-34026 GCA_039590375.1 Gemmatimonadota bacterium | reverse complement strand
GCTCAGCCGTATTACTCCCGTCCGCTCGCTGGGTCCACAGAGAGCCTCCTCCCCCGCGAGTCGAGATGAAGGTGAGCGACTCACCGTCGGGCGACCAGGTGACCCTGCGATTCTGCGTGCCCTCGAACGTGAGCCTTTGCAGTGGCCCAGTGTCCAATTGCTTCACCCACAGGTCGAAGGTTCCCTCCGAGCTTCCGATGGAGATGGCAAGTCGGCCGCCGTCCGGGGAGAGAGCGAGGCTGGAGAGGGCCGGATTTCCCTGCACGCTCCATCCTGGATCGATCTCGCGGGCGACTCCATCCCGCTCGACCCAAGTGGGGGCAACGACGAGTCCCGTTGCGCCACCCGTGCGGAAGATGATCCTACCCGTCTGAGAAACGGCGAAGTTGCCCGGATTGAGCCCGAGCTGGGAACTCCCAACCGGCAACAACGCCTCGGCCAACGGTAACGGCGCACCCGTCAACTCCAGACTCTCTACGTCGAAGGGGGCAGCCAACAACGTGGTCTCGGTGGCGTCCTGGAACAGCAGATGCCCGGTGGCGCTGTACCTCGGGTACCGACCCTCAGTCAGATCCCTGACCTCCCCCGTCTCTACGTTCACCGACTGGACTCGAGGGACCGGGCCGGTGACGGTGTACACCGCGCTGCCACCCGGCAGCACATCTGCCCAGATATGCCTTCCGTCCACAGCGTCGGTGTCCACCTGGGTGACCATCTCCGGGGCCCCGCCGCCGCCGGAGGGCAGACGGCTCAGGCCTCCGGACGCATCCGTGTAGTAGATCCAGGCACCGTCGGGACTCCAACGAGGCAGGCCGCCACTCGAAGCTGCCTGCTCTGTGAGCGTCCGTGATACTCCGCCCTGGAGCGGCACGATGCGAATCGTCGTTCCAGGGGATGTGAAGGCCACCTCCCGACCGTCAGGAGAAATCGCCGGGCGGACGCCGTTGTCCGTGTCACGGATGGGTGTGGCGTTCAGCTCGTTCCAACGTCTTGCCCAAAGCTGCGGCTGTCCTTCCTCGCTGACACCTCTGTATACCATCAGCGATCCGTCCCTCGAGAGGTCGAAATCTCCACGACTGGGATGGAAGAACTGATCCTCCGGTATGCGTACGGAGACCCGGGTCAGGGGCTCCGGAGGATCGGAGGCCTCGGAGCGCAGAAGGCCCAAACCCAATGTGATTGCGAGCGCAGCCGCGAGCCCCATGCTCGTCCGCCTCCAAAAGGCTGCGTCCCCGCCAGTAAGCCCTCCGGCGGCCGCGATCTCCCCATATCGGAAGTGCTCATCCCCTAGTGCCCTCACGAACTCCTGCGCCGAGCCGAACCGGTCTGCCGGCAGTTTTTCCAGTGCCTTGCGGAGCGCCGCGTCCACGTTCGCCGGAATCGAGGGTCGGTGCTCGGTGGCCGACACGGCCTTGCCTGCGATGATCTTGCCGAGCACGGCCTGAGCAGTGTTACCGGGATACGGTGGCTCGCCAACCAGCATCTCATATAAGACGGAGCCCAGGGCGTAGGTGTCGGTTGAAGCGCCCACGGGCTGATCCCCGGTCGCCTGCTCGGGGCTCATGTAGAACGGAGTGCCCAAGCTCAGGCCGGTCTCCGTGAGGCGGTTGCTTCCGGCGGCGCCGACGGCCAGCGCGATGCCGAAGTCCGACACGACCGGCTCGCCATCCTGAAGCAGTATGTTGGCGGGCTTGATGTCGCGGTGGATGACGTTGTGACGGTGCGCGTGATCCAGCGCGCTGGCGACCGCCGCTGCAATGCCGATCGCCTCATCCACGGGAAGCTGCTTCTCCCGGTCGATCCGGTCTTGGAGTGTCTCGCCCTCCAGGTAGGGCATGACATAGAAGAGGAAGCCATCGGCTTCGCCCGAATCGAAGAGCGGTAGGATGTGCGGGTGCTTGAGATTCGCGGTCGTTTTGATCTCGGCCAAAAAGCGCTCAGCACCCACGACCGCGGCCAGCTCGGGCTTCAGGACCTTCAGCGCGACCTTGCGCTCGTGTTTGAGGTCATCGGCCAGGTAGACGGTGGCCATGCCGCCCTCACCGAGCTCACGCTCGATGGCGTAGCGGCCTTCGAGGGCTGCGTTCAGGCGGGAGAGGGCGTCAGACATGGCGGACAAGATGCGTCCAACCTGTGCTAGGCTGCAAGCGAAACGCTACCTTGCCCCTCAGAATGACGGCCCTCCCCGACCCGACGCTACTCAGGCAGCTCCTGCTGGAGCACTACGACGCCCATCGCCGTGAGCTCCCTTGGCGAGAGAGCCAGGAGCCGTACCGCGTGTGGGTCTCCGAGATCATGCTCCAGCAGACCCGCGTCGAGACCGTGATCCCGTACTACGATCGCTGGATGGAGCGCTTTCCCACTGTGGAGGCGCTCGCCGAGGCGGACGAGGAGCCCGTGCTTAAGGCCTGGGAGGGGCTCGGCTACTACTCGCGAGCCCGCAATCTCCATCGCTCGGCCCTGATCGTGCGGGAGCGGCTCGGCGGGGTGCTTCCACAGGACTCCCGGGGTCTCAAGACGCTTCCGGGGATCGGCGAGTACAGCGCGGGGGCTATCGCGAGCATCGCCTACGGGGAGGTGGTGCCCGCCGTGGACGGGAACGTGCGGCGCGTGTTGTCCCGGCTCTTCGACCTCGAGGATCCCGCGGACGCGAGCCTGCGCAAACGGGCCGGCGAGCTGGTCGATCTGCGGCCCGCCTCGAAGCGCCGGCCGCGGGTGCGGTCCGTCTCTTACGCGGTCGTGGTGGCGGTCAACTCGGCTGATGAGCTGCTCATGGTCCGTCGTCCGCCGGACGGTCTCCTCGGTGGGCTCTGGGAGTTTCCGGCGGTCGAGATCGGGGCGGAGGACTCCGTGCCCCGGGGAGGTGCACTCGATGTTGGGAGCCGGCTCGGCGAGCGCTGCCGGGCCCGCTTGGAGGGCCTGGGCGTACAGCTTGCTCCGCAAACAGACCGATTCGGCGTCCTGCCGGAGGTGCGGCATGCGTTCACGCATCTCAAGGCGGTTTACCGTCCGGTGTCGGTGGTCGGTGTGGATGAGCGGGCATCATCGGACAGACCCACGCCATCGGACGGGCTCGCCCCTAGGGAACAGGCATGGGTCTCGCCAGAGCAGGCCGAACATCTTCCGCTCCCGGTTGCCCAGAGGAAGATCATGGAATTGGCCAGGGGTGCTCTAGCGACTCCAGCTTCTACGCGCTGACGTCTCCAAACGGGTCGAACCCCTTGTAACCCTTGCCCGGAGAAGTCTCGTGGCGAGCCTTTGCATAGCTGCCGCTCACGGAGCGGCTGATCTTTCGATCCGCGGCCAGTGCTTCCAGAACGAGCTCACACGCTCCCGCCTGCCATCCCTGTGAGGATGACTTCGGGGCGAGGCCGACCTTTTGAACCAACTCGAGGAGCCCAGGCACGATCTCGAAGCCCTGAATACAGGCCTCGGCCGAACTGTCGGACCCCACCTGGAGCGCCCCCCCCATCTCGAAGTACTCGATGATCTCCTCGAGATCTGCCCCGCCCGCCCTCGCTTGAAACACACCGCTGGCGGCCGCGCTGATCAACTCCCGCGCGATCCGGTCGGAGCCGTGCAATTCCCCCTCGTACTCGAGCTCCATCTTCCCGGTGATGGCCGGGAGTGCCCCGTAGATATCGGCCACCCGGGGGACCACACGATCCTCGCCGAGCAAGAGCGCCCTTCGTTCAGCCGATGACACAACGCTCTCGAGGACGGTGATCGGCATGCGCTGGCTGACGCCGGAGCGCTGGTCGATCCGCTTGTCGTCCCGCCCCAGAAACGCGATTCGCTCGACGATCTCCGAAATGAAGTCCGGGACCTCGATGGGAATGCAGTCCCGGTCGACCCAGGCCTCCTGTCGAGTGATGTCCATGCCGATGGAGAGTTCGGCCGGATAGTGCGTCTGGATCTCGGCTCCGATCCTGTCCTTGAGCGGAGTGATGATCTTTCCACGCGCCGTGTAGTCCTCGGGATTGGCCGTAAAGACGAGGAAGACGTCCAGGGGAAGGCGGATGGGATACCCCTTCACCTGTACGTCACCCTCCTGCAGAATGTTGAAGAGGCCGACCTGAATCTTCCCCGCGAGGTCGGGCAACTCGTTCATGGCGAAGATGCCGCGATTGGCCCGTGGCAGAAGTCCATAGTGGATCGTGAGCTCGTCGGCGAGGATGTGTCCCCCGCGTGCGGCCTTGATCGGGTCCACGTCGCCAATGATGTCGGCGATGGTCACGTCCGGCGTCGCGAGTTTCTCGACGAAGCGATTGTCCCGGGTCACCCAGGCCACCGGCGTGTCATCGCCCTTCTCCTCGATGACCGTTCGCGCGTATTTCGAGATCGGCCTGAGTGGATCGTCGTTGATTTCGCTCCCCTCGATGATCGGGATCTCTGGATCGAGAAGGTCCACGAGCTGTCGCAGAATCCGGCTCTTCGCCTGGCCGCGTAGACCCAACAAGATAAAGTCGTGACGTGCGAGCACGCCGTTTACGATCATGGGAATCACGGTATCGTCGAAGCCGATGATACCGGGGAAGACGTCCTCCCCGGATTTGAGCTTGATGATGAGATTCTTACGCAACTCGTCCTTTACGGTGCGGGACTCGTATCCGGAGGACTTGAGTTCACCGAGCGTGCGGGGCCGTTTGGAAGTCATCAAAAACGTTTCATCCGTGGTGGGCGAAATCGAAGAGAGCCTCAGCGCTTCCCGTATGATGTCGAAGTTGGAATTGGTGCGCCAATCCGCGACCTTCTTAGCGATTCGGAACGCGGAGCCGGGTGGGATCAACCGCGGGTGACTCGGATACACCCCGAGTATTGTCCGGATCCCGGGTGCCGTACCCGTCCTCTCGTCGCGCGTCGACGATCAAGATCTAGGGAACGACGATGTCCGAGAAGCCCTCTTCGGTCAAACTGATCCGGCCCGCCGAGTTTCAGTCGCCCCTGGCCACGGACCGGCTCATTCTCGAAGATACGCCCGATTCCGAGGCCGTGCCCATGGACGTGGTGTTCGTGGGGGGCGGGCCCGCCGGGCTCGCGGGGGCCATCGAGCTGGCCCGGCTCGTCTCGAGGGACCATGAGAGCGACGGTGGGCTGGGCGACATCGAGATCGGCGTCCTGGAGAAGGCGAGCCAACTCGGTGAGCACTCGCTCTCCGGGGCCGTGGTGAACCCGGTCGCCTTGCACGAGCTCTTTCCGGAGCTCGACATCGGTGATTTTCCGCTCCGGGGCCGGGTCGGAAAGGAGGCGGTCTACTTCCTTACGGAAGAGGGGGCAACCCGGATACCGACGCCGCCCACGATGAGGAACCACGGCAACCACCTGGCCTCGATCTGTGAGATCGTGCGGTGGTTGGGAGAGAAGGCCGAGGGCCTCGGAGTCAACGTGTTCCCCGGCTTTCCGGTCGATGGACTGCTGGTCGAGGCCGACCGCGTCATCGGCGTGCGCACCACGCCCTCCGGCCTCGACCGCGAGGGCCGCCCCGGAGCGGACCACGTGCCGGCCATGGATCTGACCGCCGGTGTGACGGTTCTGGCGGAGGGCACCCGTGGGCCCCTGACACAAGCGTTCCTGGAGTGGCAGGGGATCGGCTCCGAGAATCCCCAGATCTTCGCCCTCGGGGTGAAGGAGTTGTGGGAGACCCGCGTGCCGTTGGATCGGGTGATCCACACGATGGGGTGGCCGCTCCCGGGGGACGCCTTCGGCGGAAGCTTCATGTATCCGCTCGACGAGAATCTGGTCGCGCTGGGCCTCGTGGTCGGACTCGACTATCGGGATGCTCGCTTCGACGTCCACAACGTGCTGCAGCGGATGAAGCTCCATCCCCTGTTTCGGCCTCATCTGGAGGGCGGCGAGATGGTGGAGTGGGGAGCGAAAACGATTCCCGAGGGGGGATACTACTCGGTGCCCGAGCGCCGCCACGGGAATGGAGTGTGCGTGGTGGGGGACGCCGCCGGGTACGTGGACGTGCCGTCACTCAAGGGAATCCACTACGCGATGCACTCGGGGATTCTGGCCGCGAGGGCGATTTTCCGTGCACTCAAGGCGGGTGACGTGTCGGAAGTCGGACTGCGTTCCTATACCGAGGCGGTGGACGCGAGCTACATCATGAAGGACCTGCGACGCACCCGGAACGTCCGCCTGGCGTTCAAGAAGGGATTCCTTGGGGGTTCGGTCCGGGCTGGGCTCATGACGGTGTCCGGCGGCGCGCTGCTCGGAGGAAGAATCACCGTGTCCGAGGATGCCGAGGAGGAGCGCTTGCTCGGGGACGGAGGGGTCGGGGGGGTGATGGGCGACGGGGGTGGGGTCCGACCCGACGGGAAGCTCACTTTCAGCAAGGTGGATGCGGTCTACAAGGCCGGGAACCAGACGCGCGACGACGGGCCCAGTCATCTATTAGTGGGTGAAGACGTGAGCCCCGAGGCGGCCGAGCTGTATACGCACATGTGCCCGGCCGGGGTCTACGAGCGCGACGGTGACGAGCTTCGCATCAACGCACCGAACTGCATCGACTGCAAGGCGACCGATGTTCTCGGGCCGCGCTGGACCGCCCGCGAGGGTGGGAGTGGACCGGCCTACCGCCGGATGTAGAGAGCCGGCTCCCTCATCGGCCGACGGCCATCCCATCTTTTCTCGGGTCGGACCCGGCCGCCCAGCCATGGTCCATCCGGATGATGGCCTGCGCACCGCCGAACTCGGACTGTGTTTCATCGGTGATGTCATGGCCCATCGCGCGGAGTTGCACACGGACGTCTTCGCCGACGGGGCTCTCGATCGCGACGCGATAACCGTCCAGGTGACGGAAACGGGCCGCGTCGATCGCTTCTTGGACGTCCATGCCGAAAACCAGAATGTTGAGCAGCATCTGCGTGTGACCCTGGGGCTGCATCGATCCGCCCATGAGCCCGAACGTCATCCATGGAGCGCTCGCCTTGGTGACGAAGCCGGGGAGAAGTGTGTGGAATGGGCGCTTGCCCGGAGCCACCTGATTGGGGTGTCCGTCCTCGAGGGTGAAGCCCGCGCCCCGGTTCTGTAAGGCGAAGCCCGTGCCCGGTATGACCACCCCCGAGCCGAAGTGCTCGAAGAGGCTGTTGATGAAGGAGATCATGTTGCCCTCGGAGTCCGCCACCGAGAGGTAGATCGTCTCGGTCTCGGTGATCGCGGGGCCGGGTTGAGGCCGGTCCGCGGCTCGATTGGGATCGATCTGGGCCCGGCGTCCGTTCAAGTACTCCTCGCTCAGGAGGTGGTCCACCGAGACGTCCATGTGGTCGCGGTCGGCGACGTACCGGTCCAGGTCCGCGAACGCGAGCTTCTTCGCCTCGATGAGATGGTGGAGGTACGGCGCGGAGTTGTGCCCCATCCGCTCGAGGTCGAGCGGTTCCGTCATCTTCATCATCTGCAGTGCCGCGACGCCTTGGCCGGCTGGAGGGAGCTCCCAGACCGTGTAGTCGCGGAAGTCGATCGAAATGGGATCGACCCATTCGGCCGAATGATTGGTCAGGTCGGCGAGCGTCACGTAACCGCCGAGCTCCGCCAGTCCATCCGCCATCGAGCGTCCGAGTTCCCCGCCGTAGAGGACGCCGGCCCCTCCCTCGGACAGCAGCCTGAAGCTTCGAGCCAAGTCGGGATTCCGGAACGTCTCGCCGGCCTCGGGGCCCCGCTCCCCCTCGAGCAGATAGGTCGCGGCCGCGCCCGCGTTGTGAGCGAGCTTCTCCTCCTGCGCGCGCCACTGCCGGGCGATGATTGGGGTGACCGCAAAGCCCTCTTCGGCGATGCGAATGGCGGGGGCGAGCACGTCCTCGAGAGGCATCGTTCCATGCCGTTCCAGCAGAGCGACCCAACCCGACAGGGCACCGGGCACGGTGATCGACGCCGGTCCGCTGGCAGGCATGCTCTCATGCCCGCCGGCTCGCAGGGCGTCCGCCGTGAGGAGTGAGCCCGCCCGTCCACTCGCGTCCAAGCCGACGAGCCGCTGTTCCCCGGCCGACCACAGAATGGCGAACATATCTCCGCCGATTCCGGTCATGTGGGGTTCCACGACGTTGAGGACGGCCGCCGCGGCGACCGCGGCATCGACCGCGTTGCCGCCCCGAACGAGAATCCCTAGTGCGGCTTCGCTCGCGAGCGGCTGGCTCGTGGCAACCGCCTCTTTGGGAGCATGCACCGTAGACCGCCCGGCGGCAGCCACAGTCCTGATCAGCCCGGCATGCCCTGTTCGAGGATGACCACCTCTCCCCCGAACATTTCCTTCACACGCTCCGCGTTTTCTTGCGTCTCGGCGCGGCCCCCCCAGTGCACTGGGACGACGACGCGAGCCTGGCACGCGTTGGCTGCGCGAACGGTATCCTCCGGCCCCATCGTGTAATGACCCCCGCAGGGCAGGAACGCCACATCACACCGGATCTGGTTCATCGCCTCGAGGAAATCGGTGTCGCCGGAGTGGTAGTACGTGATCCCGTCGACCGTGAACACGTACCCCAACCATTCGCTCTCGGCGGGATGGAACTTCTTGGCCTCATTGTAGGCCGGCACGGCGAGGATCTCGATGCCGTCGAGGTGGATCATGTCACCCGGCCGCATCAGATGGTCGGCGTCCTCGAGCTGCTTCCTCATCGAGGCCGGGGCCACCAGCGTGGTTTCCGGACCCCGCACCCTCGCGATGTCGTCCTCGGAAAAATTGTCGAAATGGGGGTGCGTCAGGAGTATGTAGTCCGCCGTGCTCTCCTCCGGGATTCCCCAGGGGTCGATGTGAATCTCGACACCGCCACGTCGAATCCGGACGGAGGATTGCCTGAACCAGGTGACGCCTTCGAGCATTGATTGGCCGAGGGGAAAGGGTATGACCAGCGAACTGCGTCAACGTAAGCGCTGACGTTATGCCAAAAAAGGCCGACATTATGACAGGGGGACTGCAACTAAGGCATATTCTAGTATGATGAACGTGGCAGGCTTCATGCAGTTAGCATCAATTCCAGAGCCGCCCTCGATGTTCGCGCACCGACTCGGAACGGGCGCGGGGGGGATGGGCGTTACGCTATCAGAGATGTTTCGATCCGGAATCAGAACGGAATCAACTGCGAGGACTCATGGGTGAGCGATCTACACTTCCGGTTTTGCCGCTGAGGGACACAGTCGTGTACCCGGGGGTTGCCGTGCCGATCTCGGCCGGCCGGCCTGGTACGGTAGAGGCCGTGCAAGAGGCACTCGACGGGGACCGACGGCTGTTTGCCGTCGCTCAGAAGGAAAACGTCGACGACCCGACGCCCGAGGGCCTGTACGAGGTCGGGACCATCGTGCGCATCATACAGACGCACAGGGTTCGGGGTGGCGTTCAGCTTCTAGTACAGGGTGAGGGACGGGGCCAGGCTCTGTCGTACGAGTCCGAGGGTGAGGGAATGCTGCACGCGGTGGTCCTGGAAATGGAACGCCAGCCGAGCCTGAAAGCCGAGGAGCCCGCCTTTCAAGCCCTCAATCATGAGCTGAGGGAGCGTGCCGCCGAGTTGGGCACGCGGAGGGGGGTCCCCGCCGAGGCGCTCAATCAACTGATCCAGGGTGTGGATGAGCCGGGAGCGTTCGCGGATCTCGTGTCGTTCTATCTGGAGCTCGAAACGGAGGACAAGCAGGGGCTGCTCGAGATGCTCGACGACGAGGAGCGCATGCGTGAGGCTCTGGTCGCCGTGGAGCGTGAGTTGGCACGGCTCGATGCCCAGGAGGAAATCCAGGCGAGGGTGCAGGAGGAACTCGGTGAGCGGCAGCGTGAGATGTTGCTTCGCGAACAGCTCAAGCAGATCCAGCGTGAGTTGGGCGACGAGGACGAACGGGACGATGTCGAGGAGCTCCGCGAGCGGGTCGAGGCGCTGAAGCTCGATGAGGAGCAGCGCTCAGAAGTCGAGCGGGAACTCAAACGCCTGGAGCGCACGAGTCCCCAGTCGGCAGAGTACCAGGTCATCCGAACGTTTCTCGAGTGGGTCACGGAGCTTCCGTGGAACGTCCGTTCCGAAGACAAGATCGACCTCGCGTTGTCGTCGGAGATTCTGGACGACGATCATTACGGTCTCGAGGACGTGAAGGATCGCGTCCTGGAGTTCTTGGCGGTTCGGAAGCTGCAGCTGGACCGGTCGGAGGATTCGGGCGACGAGGCTGGCGACGAAGGGACCGCTGAGGCCGCCGAGCCCGATAAGGTCACTGCGGCGAAGGTCACTGCGGCGGCGGAGTCGGGAGAGGCCAACGGCGCGGCCGGCGCCGGGGATACGCCGGCGGAGTCCGAGGAGCCGGATATCGCTGGTGGCCGGGGTCCGATTCTCCTGTTCGTGGGTCCGCCGGGAGTCGGAAAGACGAGCATCGCACAATCCATCGCCCGTTCACTGGGCAGGGAATATGTGAGAATCTCGCTCGGCGGCGCTCGTGACGAGGCCGACATTCGTGGTCACCGGCGTACCTACGTGGGTGCGATGCCCGGCCGGATCATCCAGGGAATGCGGCAAGCCAAATCGAAGAACCCGGTGTTCCTGCTGGACGAAGTGGACAAGCTGGGCGTGTCGTTCCAGGGAGATCCGAGTTCGGCGCTGCTCGAAGTGCTCGACCCGGCTCAGAATTCCAGCTTCACGGATCATTACCTCGGGATGCCGTTCGACCTCTCCGAGGTGCTCTTCATCGCGACGGCGAACTACGCGGACCGGATTCCGCCCCCGCTGTATGATCGCATGGAGAAGGTCGATTTTTCGGGGTACACCGAGGCCGAGAAGCTCGAGATCGCGAAGCGTTATCTGCTTCCGCGTCAGGAAAAGGAGAATGGCCTCCGCACCGGTGAGATGGTGATGGGTGACGAGGCGATCCTCGCGCTGATCCAGGAATACACCCGGGAGGCGGGAGTTCGTCAGATCGAGCGTCAGTTGGGTAAGTTGGCCCGGAAGGTCGCGCGCAAGGTCGCCGCGGAGGAAGTGGAGCATCTCGAGATCGATCGGGCCGTCATCAGGGAGTTGATCGGACGCCCCCGAGTGCATCCCGAGCGGATGGCCGCCACGGACGTCGTGGGGGTGGCGACGGGAATGTTCTACACACCCATGGGTGGCGACATCATGTTCGTCGAAGCCAGCGTGATGACCGGGGAGGGCGGTCTGGTACTCACCGGTCAGTTGGGTGACGTCATGAAGGAGTCCGGGAGGGCGGCGCTGAGCTTCGCCAAGAGCAACTACGCCGCCCTCGACATTCCGGAGGACGCGCTCAAGGGTCGCGAGGTTCACATCCATGTGCCGGCCGGGGCCGTCCCGAAAGACGGTCCCTCGGCGGGAATTACGATGGCTACCGCATTGGTGTCGGCACTCTCGGGTCGGAAGATCCGTCGGGACGTCGCGATGACCGGGGAGTTGACGCTCACCGGCCGGGTGCTTCCGATCGGCGGCATCAAGGAGAAGCTCTTGGGAGCGGTCCGCGCCGGCATCGACGAGATCATCATCCCGCAGGACAACGAGGCTGATCTGGACGATCTCCAGGAGGACGTGAGAAACTCGCTGACCATTCATCTGGTCGAGGACCTGGACCAGGTGATCAAGATCGCCCTCAAGAACGAGGAGGCGGGGAAAGTGAAAAAGAAGGCCGCGAAGAAGAGGCCCCGCGCGAAGGCGAGTCCCTCGCAGAGCCCCGCGTCGGCCTAGAGGCTCTTAGAGAACCCTGATCGTTCCAGGCTCGCCGTCGATGATGCGTCCGATGATCGCCGCCGCCGGAGCGACGGCGCCGAGGAGCCCCATGAGCTCCTCGGCGCGTTCCTCGGGGATCGAAATCAGCAGGCCCCCCGAGGTCTGTGCGTCCGCCAGAATCAGGCGCATGCTCTCGTCCTGATCTCCGAAGTCGACGCGATCCTTCAGGTCTTCGAGGTTGCGCCGAGTTCCGCCGGGGATGTGGCCGGCAGCGATCAATTGCGACACTTCGGGCAAGACGGGGACGTAATCGGCCACGATTTCCGCGGCCACGCTGGACTGAAGGAGTAGGGTCCCGAGGTGACCCAGGAGCCCGTACCCGGTCACGTCCGTGGCGGCTCGGACTCCCACGCTCTTCATGGCCTCGGCCGCCTCGCGATTGAGGGTCGTCATGCTCTTCACCGCCGCCTCGACGGCCGTGGTGGAGGCCTCCCCGGCCTTGATCGCGGTGGCCACCACGCCGGTGCCGAGGGGCTTGGTAAGAACCAGCAATTGGCCCGGTTCGGCTGAGGCGTTGGTCACGAGATTCTCGACGCGCACTTCACCGACCGCCACCAATCCATACTTGGGTTCCGGGTCGTCCACCGAGTGGCCTCCCATGATGGGCACACCGGCTTCGCGGGCGATGTCCGATCCTCCGCGAATGATCTCCTCGACCAGTCCGTGGTCCAGAAGGTCCCTGGGAAAGGCCAAGAGGTTGAGGACAAAGAGTGGATCGGCCCCCATCGCGTAGATGTCCGAGAGCGCGTTGGCGGCCGCGATACGCCCGAAGTCGTAGGGATCATCGACCAGCGGCGTAAAGAAATCGAGCGTTACCACCAGCGCTCTTCCGTCCCCGAGCGCATACACGGCGGCGTCGTCACCGGTGGAGGCGTCCACCAGCGCTTGCTCACTCTCTATGGGAACCAGATGACGCAGGACCTGCGCCAGCTCGGACATGCCGAGCTTACACGCTCACCCGGCTCCGTGGGAAAGCTGGGTCAGGCGGATCCTGGGCTTCTGGTCTCTGGGCTCTTGTGACATTTCACTCTGCGGGCCTCGATCAGGCCCTGGGGGTCGTGGGCTCATGGCCCGGCCACTGTATCGGTTCGGGCTAATCTAGACAGGGGCGCCAGGCGGGGGAACACGGTAAGTTCGGGTATGGAGGTTCCGATGAGTCCGACGCGCGCGCGTCTGAGTGAGGCGTTGAGAAGGTCCGACCACGATTTCGAGTTGGGGCGGGCGGCCCTCTACATCGCTCAGGAGGAGTATCCACAGCTTCCTGTGGAGCGGTATGTGCTGCGTCTCGACTCCTTGGCCGAAGCGGTGAAGGACCGGCTGGACGACGAGACCGCCCCGCCAGTAGTACTCGGAGAGTTGATCCGAACGTTGTTCGAGCAGGAGGGCCTGAGCGGCAACAAGGAGTCCTACCACGATCCCCGGAATTCCTTCATCAACGATGTCCTGGATCGGCGTCTCGGGATCCCGCTCACCCTCGGTATCATTCTGCTCGAGGTGGGTTGGCGGCTCGATCTTCCTCTCGAGGGCGTGAATTTTCCGGGCCACTTTCTGGTCCGGTATCGCGGCGCGGCCGAGCACCTGCTGATCGACCCGTTCGACGGAGGGCGAATCCGCTTCGAGAGCGAAGCGCAGGAGGTGTTGGATCAGCAGTACGGGGGAATGGTCCGGATGCAGCCGGCCTTCCTCCGATCGGCGAGCAAGCTCGATATGATCCGTCGCCTACTGGTGAACCTCAAGGGCCTCTACATCAACGTGAAGGATGACGCGCGGGCGTTGTCCGTGGTCGAGCGTCTCCTGTTGGTCGAACCGGCCTCCCCCGGGGAGCGTCGAGACCGAGGCATGTTGTTGCTGAGGCTCGGCCGGGAAGAGGAGGCGAAGGAGCAACTCCGGCGGTATCTGGAATCTGCCCCTGGGGCGGTAGATGCGAAGCGGATCGGGTCGTTGGTACGCCGCCTCGAGGCCGGGCTGTCCTCCTCGGAGGACGACCTGGATGTATGAGGGAGCCGTACTTGGCAGTGTGCGCGGGGCCGAAGTGCCGAGACACTACGGGGATCCCGCGGCGGAATATTGGGCGGCCCGGCAGGGGCTCGCCATTCGCGATCGCAGCCATCGGGCCCGGTTGCTTGTCCGTGGGCGTGCCCCGATCGCCGCCCTCCAGGGCGTTCTCACCGGACGCATGCCGTCCGCCCCTGAGGCACTTCGACCGGGGTTGGTGAGCGCCCGCATCGAGTACTCCGCGGTTCTCACGCCCAAGGGCCGGATGGTCGCTGATGCGCGAGTGATGTGGGGTCCGGATCCGGACGAGGAGGGCTTGCTTCTGGATGTTCCGGCGGCGGCGCTGGAGCCGCTGCTTGCCCACCTGAGCCGTTTCGTGCCGCCACGATTGGCGAGCATCGAGGACGTCACCGCTCACTCGGGACTCCTCACGGTTCTCGGACCCGAGGCAGCGAACACGGTAGCGGAGATCATCCTCGGTTCCGCGTCGCACGCCGCCGAGGTAGAGGGTTTGGCCGAGGGGGACTTCCTGGAGGTCCAGGAGGATGAAGGCCGGGAAGAGGGGATCGAGCAGGGCGGTGTGCGGGTGGCGAGGGTCGGTGACGTGGACGTGCCTGCCTGGGACATTTTCGTCTCCGCCGCCCGCTTCAAGGACGTCTGGGACGGTTTCGCCCAGGCCGGAGCGGCACCCATCGGCGTGGGTGTATGGGATGCGCTCCGGGTCGAGGCGGGCCGTCCGGCATACGGTGGGGACATGGATGCTTCGACGATCCTTTCGGAGACCGGACTCGTGGATCGGGCCGTGGACCACACGAAGGGATGCTATACGGGACAGGAGGTCATCGTGCGGATTCGCGACCGGGGGCACGTGAACCGATCCTTGAGGGGATTGTTGCTGTCGGAGGGCCCGGCGCCGAAGCTCGGGGCCGAGTTGTTCCAGGGGGAACGCGTCGTGGGTGACATCACCAGCGTCGTGGAATCCCCCAGCCGTGCCGGCCCGATCGGACTAGGCTACGCGCACCGAGAAGTGTTGGACGACGAGGAGGTGCGGGTGGGTTCGCCCGCGGGGCCGTCCGCCACGGTCCGCGATTTAGGTCCAGGTTGGACATCCGCTTGAATCGAGATCTCGGGGCAACCACACCACACATCCGGTGTAGCAAATTCGCACGAAGCCGGCTTCTCGAGCCCCCGCCCGCTCTTGGCGGACGACGATGCCGCTGGATCGTATCCGGCGCACTTGCTATTGTCTTGGGCTCATGAGGTCGGGTTTTCAGGTGATTCGTAGAGAAGGAGTGTCGATTGTGAGCCGTGTGGCTTTGGAAAGAGGTTCGTTCGCGGTCTTGATGGCGGCTCTGGCCTCGATTTTCGTGGGGACCCCGCTCGCAGCACAGGAGGTCGTGGGTTCGAAGGTCGGCGTTTTCGACGCCGACCGCGTCTTGGCGGAATCTCAGCGTGGTCAGCAGGCGCTCGCGCTCTTCAACCAACTTCGTGACCAACGGGTTGGGGAGTTGCAGGTTCAGCAGAATGAGATCAACACCCTTCAGCAACAGGCCATGACCGCCCCCGCCGGCGGCCCGGAGGCCGCGCGGCTTCAGCGGGAGATGGAGGACCTGATGCTCCGGCTGGAGCGCCTCCAGCAGGATGTGCAGCAGGAGCTGGGCACTCGACAGACCGAATTGACCGGAGAGATCATGCAGATGGTCGCCCAGATCATCAATGAGATGGGCGCAGAGGGCGGCTACGCTCTCATCTTCAATGCCGTCCAGAGCGGCGTGGTCTACATGGGTCCGGCGCTGGACATAACGGACGAGGTCATCCAGCGGATCAATGCTTTGAGTGCAACGAGTCCTCTATAACTCAGCGGCTATAACTCAGCGGCGTAGCCGCGGTCCGAAGCCTCCTCGCTGTGTCCGCGACTGTCGGGAGACCTGACCCCGGTCTCGAGAGCGTGGTCCCGCGCGATCGCCCCGGACGCCTTGCCTCCGATTCGCCTCGCGCCGAAAGCTCCGCATCTGGGAGCGTTGCTCGTCGTTCAGAATGCCGTTCAGGGTTTCGCGCTGGGAGATCAGATCGTCCCTCGCCCTGGAGCGGCGCCCCTCGAACTCTTCCCGAAACTCCTCTCGTGTGATCTCTCCGTCACGGAGCCGGTCGCGCATCTCTCTAGTCTCGAGCCTCATGGCGTCTCGAGCTTCTCGATCCACCGCCTGGGCCTCCTTGAGTCTCTCGACCTGCTCCTCCGAGAGGCCCAGCCGTTCCCGGAGCCGAATGATGGCGTCGGCTGAATCGTCCCCGCCCCTTTCGCGAATGCCGAACTCCTCCGGTCCAGCCGGGCCGCGCGTCCGTCCCTGCCGTTGAGCCTGAACCGGCATCGCCATGATCGCCATCAGAATCGCTACGCTTCCCATCCGCCACATGATTCCCCCCGTTTCAAAGACATCTACTGCATCGTCGACGGCTTACATCGTCGATGGTCGTTTTGACTGGCCACTCCATCGGTGGCTTCCAACTTTAGATGGAGGTCGGTCGCGTTTCGTTAAGACCCGATCGGGCCAGTCTGGCGTGGGGGATTCTTACAGCTCGGAGTCTGGGGGCGGGAGCGTGCCACGGCGGCGCGGGGGCTCGAGAAGATCCTTGTAGAAATCGCGCTCCTCCTCGAGTCGCTCCATGCGGGTGCCGAGATCGGCGATGGTTTCGCGCAAGCGGTGGAGTTCTTCGGCGTCCAACTGGAAGGACTCGCGGGGCAGGGGGAGCGGACGCCGCCGCGAAATGATCCTGGCGACGGTGGAAATCAACACCAGAGTGATGATGAACTCGAAAACGCCCATTGCGGGGACCCTCTCGGCGATCCGTGGTTACTGCAAGCACGGGATGCCTTCGACGCTTGCGGTGCAGGTTGGTCGAGGCGTCCACAAAGTAACGCATGGTGAATGACCGTTCGACCCGGGAGCTGATGATCGTGGCCAGATTCTCGTTCGCTGTTTTGGCGATTGTTGCGTTGATTATGCCCGTCCCCACGGATGGTCAGCTCGTGGGGGGGGTGTTCGGGGCCCGGGCTCGAGACAGTTTCGGGGGAACCAATGGGTTCGGGGCCCAGGCAGGCGTGAGTCTTCCACTCGTCCCCCTCGAGGTGTTTGCTGCGGGGACGCTGTTCCGTCCCGCGTGTAGCGGATGTGACTTCAAGGGATGGTCCGTGGGCGCGAAACTAGGGATCTTCGCCATTCCGGTGCTGCGGCCCTACATCACGGCCGGGCGTACCTGGCGTGATCTGGAGGATCCGAACGCCGCACTGATCCTGGATGACGACGGCTTCTTCACGGGCGCCGGTCTCGAGCTCATGCTCCCTGGTTTCAGTCTCTTTGGCGAGGGCCGCTACGAGTTCTTGCCGGAGGATCCTGGCCAGGATCTCAGGCAGTGGATGCTTCGGGCTGGCGTGATGCTGCGCTGGGGCGGGGTCCCCCTCTAGGCTCTTCGAAAGGCTCCTTGGGAGCTGGGAGCTGGGAGCTCGGGAAGCTGGGTCAGCCGGCCGCGATCGCCTCGACGATCTTGGGTCCGTGAAGCTTGCCGTTTTCGATGAAGATCTTGTTCGCGTTATAGCCCGCCGCCAGGACTCCAGCGATGTAGATGCCGGGTACGTTGGTCTCCATCGTATCCGGGGCGTGCGAGGGAATGCCGGTCTCGTCATCGATGCTGATTCCGAGTCTCTCGAGAAAGCCGCGATCCGGTCGCCAGCCCGTCATGGCGAGCACCCAGTCGTTCGGGATTTCGACCGTCTGCTCCGACTCCATGTTCAGGAGTACGACGCTGGTGGGGCGGATCTCCTTGATCCGATGTCGCCAATAGACCTCGATCTCGCCGTTCTTCAGCCGGTTCTCGATATCGGGAACGACCCAGGGCTTCACGCCTCTGTCGATCTTGTCGAAGATGTGGACCATGGTCACCCTGGCACCGGCCCGGTAAGTCTCCAAGGCCGATTCGACCGAGGAGTTTCCAGCCCCTACTACGAGGACGTCTTGGTCGAAGAACGGGTACGGCTCTTGGTAGTAGTGCTTCACTTTGGGGAGATCCTCGCCGGGCACCTCCAGATAGTTCGGTTCGTGGAATCCCCCCGTCGCCACCACGACCGCACCAGCCCGAACAGTGGTCTCCTCTCCTGCCCGCGTCCTGGTTCGTAGTAAGAAGTCCCCCTTTTGGCCCTCGATCGACGTGACCTCCTCGTACTGTCTTACGTCGAGCTCGTAGTGCTGGACCACGCGCCGGTAGTAACTCAGCGCCTCTCTGCGGGTGGGCTTGCTATCGGCGATCGTGAACGGGACGCCCGCGATTTCCAGCTTTCGCGCCGTACTGAAGAACGTCATGTAGTAGGGGTAGTTCACCAAGGAATTGGTGATGCACCCCCTGTCGTAGAGGGTGGCCTGGAGTCCGGCGGTCGCCGCGGCGGCCCCCACGGCGATCCCGCAGGGTCCGGCCCCGACCACGGCCAGCTCTATCGAATCGCTCATTGCTGTCCACGTTACGTACGTTTGGGATCGTCCAAGCTACCGACACAAACCTCTGTCCCCAAGGGCGTGGGTCCGGCATCTTGGACAAGCGATGTTCGCTCCTCCAATTGGAGATGGGATGGTGAAATCCACCCGTTTGGCTATAGTCGGCGCGGTCCTCTTCGCGGCGTCGGCTTGCGGATTTCTGGAGATGGTAGGGGGTGAGTCCCGATCCAGCCGGGTCGAGAGACTTCTCGGCGCGCTAGCCGCCGATTCGATGACGGGGCGAGCGATGGGAACCCTCGGGTCGGCGATGGCAGCCCGGCTGATCGCCGGGGAGCTCGATGACGCGGGAGTGACTCCCGCGGGTACGTCGGGGTATCTCCAGGAAATAGCCGCCGCGCGTGTGACGTTTCCCGGCGGCGGCTCCCAGGTCGTCTTGGCGGCGGCGGCGGAGGACTTCCCCGATTCGGTGAAGGAGTTCATCTCGGATCGCAATCTCATTGGCATCGTCCGTGGCTCGGATCCCACCGTAGCCGACGAGGTGATCGTCGTGGGTGCCCACTTCGATCATCTCGGTGTGGGGAGTTCCGTGAACGGGGACTCCATCTACAACGGTGCCGATGACGACGCCTCCGGCGTGGTGGCCGTCCTGGAGGCCGCGCGAGACCTCGCTTCCGGCGCGGCCCCCCGCAGAACCGTGGTCTTTGCTCTGTTCACCGGTGAGGAGGTAGGGGGGCTTGGAAGCCAATGGTATGTGGACAACCCGGTGGTGCCCCTCGATCAGACCGTCGCTCAGCTGCAGGTCGAGATGATCGGGCGGCCGGACCGTCTCGCTGGCGGTCCCGGCATGTTGTGGGCTACCGGTTACGAGCGCTCTACGGTGGGAACGATTCTCTCCTCTGCGGGGGTGCCAGTCGTGGCCGATCCCTATCCGGACGAGAACTTCTTCTTCCGGAGCGACAACGTGAGGTTCGCATACCGGGGGATTCCTGCGCACACACTGTCTACGTTCAACCAGCACGATGACTACCACAGCCCCTCTGACGATATGAGGGGCGTGGACCTTGAGCATCTGGTGTCCGCCGTCGAGGCGGTGATCATGGCCGTCCGCGCCCTGGCCGATGCCCCCAGTGCGCCCGCCTGGCATGAGGGAGGGCGGCCGGAGTCGACCGCCCGGTGAGGGGAGACCCGTCTTTGAGAGACTCATCTTGAAGGGCTTGCCTTGAAGCGTCGCACCTTCATACGAACCGGTGGCGTGATCGGAGCGGCCGGCGCAGCCGGCGCGCTCGGGCTCGGATTCGCCCGTGACCGAGGGGGGAGCGGTGTCGTCGCCAACTCCGGGTCGGTGGCGAATTCGGGGGTGGGCTCCGCGGCCGATCCGGACCTGGTGCTGCGCCGTGCCACGGTGTTCGACGGCTCGGGCGCGCCCGGGGTGGAAGTCGACGTTGCGGTCACGGGCGATCGGATCACCGAAGTGGGAAGGATCACGGCGACCGGGTCCGAGGAGATCGATTTGGCGGGAATGGCCCTGTCGCCGGGGTTCATCGACATCCACTCTCATGCCGACCTCTCGCTGTTCGTCAATCCGAACGCGGAGAGTCGCATCCGTCAGGGGGTCACGCTGGAAATCGTGGGCCAGGACGGAAGCTCGGTTGGCCCCATGTCCGACGCCGGGTTCCGGGGCACGCGCGATCGATATCGCGATTCATACGGAGTCGATATCGACTTCCGGGACCTCGGGGGATTCCTGGATCAGCTGGACCGCTCTCCGGCGACCGTGAACCTGGCCACGATGGTCGGCCACGGGACCATTCGCGGACTGGTGGTCGGCGGTGCGGATCGGCCGGCCACCGAGAATGAGATTCAGCGCATGCGCGCCCTGATAAGGGAGGCCCTGGATCAGGGAGCGGTGGGATTTTCCTCGGGTCTGGAGTACACGCCTGGGTCCTTTGCCGACGCGAATGAGCTCGTCGAGCTCGCCAAGGAACTGCAGGGAACCGGCTATCCCTACGCGTCTCACATGCGGAACGAGGACGACGGCGTCTTCGCGGCGGTCGAGGAGACACTGCACGTGGGCCGGATGGCGGGCGTACCCGTTCAGGTGTCGCATCTCAAGGCGCAGGGTGAGCGAAATTGGTGGAAGGCGACGCCCATTCTTCGGTCCATCGAGGACGCTCGGGCCGCCGGCGTCGACGTCCACTTCGATCGATACCCCTACGTCGCCTACGCTACCGGTCTGTCCAACCTCTTCCCCGCGTGGGCGCGGGCGGGTGGGGGCGGCGCGTTCATCCGTCGGCTGGAAGATCCCGACGAGCTCCCGGCAATCGAGCGTTTTGCGCGAGCGAAGGTCGCCCTCCTGGGCTCGTGGGATGCCGTTCAGATCAGCTCGACCCGCACGGCCGCGAACGCCAACGCGAGGGGCCGTCGTCTGGGGGAGTTGGCACAGGAGCTGGGCGAGGAGCCCTTCGCTCTCACCGTCCGGTTGCTCATCGAGGAGCGTAATAGTGTGGGCATGATCGGGTTCGGAATGTCGGAGGAGAATACGGCCGAGATCCTGGCTCATCCGCTTGGGATGGTGTGCTCCGACGGTGGTTCCTACGCTCCATATGGGGCCCTCTCTGGAGGCTCTCCGCACCCTCGCGGGTACGGGACATTTCCCCGTTTGATGGGGCACTACGTGCGATCCGGAGCGCTGTCTTTGGAGCTTGCGGTACACAAGGCGACGGCCTTGCCGGCGCGGAAGATCGGCTTGACGGACCGGGGGGTGATCGAGCCCGGTGCGTTCGCCGATCTCGTGGCGTTCGACCCCACCACGGTGGCCGATCAGGCCACCTTCGAGGACCCCCATCAGTATCCCGTCGGCATCCCCCTGGTCGTCGTCAACGGCCAAGTGACGTTGAGGGACGGTGAGCAGACCGGCGCACGTGCCGGCCGGGCCATTCGGGGTCGGGGCCGGGGAGCGGCCGAGTAGGCCGAAGATCGTGTCCGACACTTTTGCCGGCCTGGCAAACGCCCTGGGCATGGCCTTTCAAGCGAGCTCCCGCGAGCCCTGGCCGGATGATGAGTTCGAGACATGGGGACGTAGGGTGTTCGCCTACCAGTTCGAGACCAATCCTGTGTACGCCGGATATGCCCGCAAGCGGGGCGTTACGCCGGGGAGCGTGGCTCACTGGAGCGAGATTCCCTGGGTTCCCGCCTCGGCATTCAAGGCGGTTCCGTTGGTGTCTGGAGACCCGTCAAGGGTGCAGCGCGTGTTCCGGACGAGCGGAACCACGGGTGCGGGACGTCGAGGAGAGCACCACGTTCTGGACCTCGATCTGTACGAGCAGTCGCTGGTTCCGAACATGAGGCACCACATGTATGCGGGCCTGACCGACGTAACGGACCTGGCCAATGGGATCGAGGTGGCCGATGCGACCGCGCCAACGCCCATCTTCGCTCTGGCCCCAGGTCCCGCCGACGCTCCGGAGTCTTCGTTGAGCTACATGTTGGGTGCCGCGCTCGATGTGCTCTCCAAGGGGGAAGGCGGCTTCTTCGTCGCTCCGGATGGAGTGATCGACACGGCCGGGCTGAGCGCGGTACTGGAGGGGGCGACGGCCCGCGGGGCTCCGATCATTCTCGCCGGGACGGCCTTCGCGTTCGTTCACTGGCTCGACTGGTTGAAGGAGCAGAGCGGTGGATTCGACTTGCCCGCGGGTTCGCGGATCATGGAAACTGGTGGCTTCAAGGGGCGCTCTCGGGTCTTGGAGCGTCCGGAGTTCTACTCGGCCCTGTCTGAAGCTCACGGTGTCCCCCCCGAGGCGATCGTGAACGAATACGGAATGACCGAGCTGTTGTCCCAGTTCTACGATGGCCCCGCTTTCGCGACCCCCGGCGGGGCCTTCGAGACCCGCCGGCATGTTCCGCCTCCGTGGGTCCGCACGCGTGTGCTCGATCCGAACACGCTCTCGGCGAGTCCGGTCGGGGAGCCGGGTTTGCTCTGCCACTACGATCTGGCCAACGCAGGGTCGGTGATGGCGGTCCTCACGGAGGATATGGGCATTGCCGTGGATGGCGGCTTTCGTGTGCTCGGCAGGGCCCAGGGTGCCGAGCCACGTGGCTGCTCCCTCGCCATGGACGATCTTCTGTCGGGTGTACCGTCGTGAAGGCGACCTTCGACGCCTGGTGGCTGCCATCGTCCTCGAGCGAGTCGCCGATCCCGACGCCGGCGCTGGCCCGTGAGACGATCGACGTCGCCAAGGGAGTGGCGGTTCGCTATCCGGTCTGGACCGACGATGCTGCGACGTGGCTCCTGGACGGCTTGAGCGAAGCGGGGGCACGACTCGCCGATGCGCCGGTTCACGACGTGCTGAGCGGTGTCGGGCGGGTGGCGAACCGGTTCTTGGACTCCTCCGATCCCATTCGCAGTCGGGCGATCGACGTGCTCGTCCCCACCGCGGGCATTTCGAAGGAGATGGCCTCGGAGGTGTTGACCGGTATGGCCAGGGACTGGACCGCGGAGCGGCTCAGCGAGCTCCTGGAAAGGGAGTTCCCCGACCCCGGAGTGCTGGATGAATTCTGCAGGCTGGACGAGGGCAGAACGGTGCGCGCGAGGGGACCGTTCCTGACCCTTCACGTCGGGGCGGGAACCGTCCCAGGGGTCAGCGTCACGTCGATGATTCGCGCCCTGCTCGTGAAATCGGCGGTCCTCCTCAAGCCTGGATTGGGGGATGTGGTCCTACCCGTGCTCTTTGCCCAGGCGCTCGCCGAAGAGGCTCCCGAGCTGGCGGACGCGGTGGCCGTGACGTATTGGCCTGGCGGCTCCTCTCTCCTCGAGGGTCTCGCGCTGCGGAGGGCAGAGGCGGTGGTGGCGTACGGTGGCGACGAGGCGATTGCGTCGCTTCGGGCACGAACGCCCGTGACAGCGCGCTTCATCGCGTATCACCACCGTCTGAGCGTCGGACTGGTGGGGCGGGAGGCGCTCACCACGGCGCGCGCGCCCGGCGTGGCCCGAATGGCCGCGCGCGCGGTGTCGATGTTCGACCAGCGGGGCTGTGTTTCTCCACACGCGATCTATGTAGAGGAAGGGGGCGCCGTCGACCCGGGGGAATGGGCCGCCCTGCTGGCCTCCGCCATGGCCGACCTCGAAGAGGACTTGCCGGGTGGACATCTCACCGCTTCAGAGGCCTCGGCCATCCATCAGGTGAGAGGCTCAGCCGAGCTTCGTGAGGCTTCCGGGGGCGGTGTGCGCGTATTCTTCTCAGACGAGAGTTTCTGGACGGTGATTCTCGAAGACGACATGGGCTTCGAGCCCTCCTGCCTGAACCGCGTGGTGGCCGTCCTCCCTACCCCCGACCTCGGCGGTGTCGCTGGCGCATTGGAAGAGGTTGGGGGCCATCTGCAGACGGTGGCGGTGGAAGGGGCGGAGGATCGCCTACCGATGTTGGCGGAGGCGCTGAGCCAGGCCGGCGCGACGCGCGTTACGTCGCTCGAGAAGTCGCCCTGGCCGCCACCCTGGTGGCACCACGACGGTGCCTCGGTCTTCGCGGGATTGATACGCTGGATCGATCTGGAGGAGAACGATCTGGAGGGGGACTAGCGTTACTCTTCTTCCTGCTCCTCTGCGCGCCAGATCACCATCTGCCGCCGGCCGTCGGAGGTCTCTTCGACACGGACCGTGAGACTGTCCTTGGCGTTGAGTCGCAAGTCGTCCCGCAACCCCTGTGGGATGGTGATCCGCCCACCCACTCCGATGGACACATCCGTATAGTAGAGCGTGCGATAGATGGCCATCTGACCTCCTGGAATTTGCGACGATAGGAGGCGGAATCTACAGCGATTGCCAAGGGCGGCAACCGCGGTGGGATCACGCGCCGATCACTCCGGATCGGGAAGAACCGAGCGGAGAAGGCCCTGTAGCTGGAAGTCCTCGAAGGACCGGGCCTTGCTCACGACCTCCTCGTAAGACGATTCGATCAGAATGGTGGTCGTGCGCCAGGTCGACCCGGCTCCGGTGCCGGCGGCCGGGGAGAAGCAGAGAAGGCCCCGGTAAGTCGTGGGCACTTGGGGGTCGTCCTGAAACTCGAGGTAGACCTCCCAGAAGCCGCCATCGTGGCTAATGGTCGCGAGGTGCTCGCCGTTGGGAAGAGGCGCCGCGGTCGAGGATTCGTTCGCTGCATTCATCGTTGCAACAGTAGCATCGCCTCTGTGCTCTCGCTACAAGCGGGGCCTCGGTGGATCGCTCGGTGCGCGCGTCCGTCGTAGGGAACGTCGCACGTCGACGAGGTCCTTCTTCATCTCCTGCCGTTCCAGATCGTTCAAGTCCTGCCCACCGAAGCGTGCCCGGAGATAGTAGTCGACGACCGCCTGTGCGCGTGAATGGGCCGGATGCCTGGCCTTGGCGAGTTCGTCGAGGAGCAGCAACGGCGCCACCCCCTCGTCCGCCCGGAAACCGGCGCGGCGGCAACCCTCGCGGAATTGCAGGTACAGGTGCACCTCGGGTGGATACCGGCGGGATCTTCTCAGCAGGGCGAGCCCACTCAGGGTCACCACCATTACGATGAGGATGACCCATCCCATGCTCGGCCCTGCCCCCGGTGCCCGATCCGTGGTGATCTGAGTAGTGGAGCTCGGCGCTCCCAGCAGTTCGGAGATCCGCTGGTACAGTCCGGATTGCGACTCCAGATTGTAGTCGAGCACCCACTTGTTCCACCGGTGCTGGAGCCCATCGAACAGGAAGCGGCCCGGCCACAGCCAGGACGTGACCGCCTCGGATGTTCCGGCGCCTGCAGGAGTCGGGTCGAACTCCATCCACCCGTAACCCGGGAACCAGACCTCCACCCACGTGTGTGCCTCGTTCTGAGTAACGGCGAGGTATTGCCCGAAGTCGTTCCACTGCCCACCGAGAAAGCCGTTCACCTCCCGTGAGTGGATGCCCAGACTTCTCAGCAGGACCACCATGGCCGTCGAGAAGTACTCGCAGTGCCCCTCCCCGCGCTCGAAGAGGAAGTAGTCCAGGGTCGCTTCCCGGGCCGTGCGCGGAAGCTCGAGGGTGTAATCGAACTCGGTATGAAAGAAATCGTTGATCGCGATCACTTTGTCGTAATTGTTATCCAGTCCCTGGGTGAGCGAGTCCGCGAGCTCGCTCACTCGTTGGGGAAGTGTGGGCAGCTGCGTGTAGTGCCTTCGAGCCGGCGAAAAGCCGGAACGTGCCTCCCGTAGTGCCGTGGCTGTGGGGCGGTCAGCCACAGACAAGGCCTCGTACGAGGGGCTGCCCGAGCCCCAGTAGATGTGGTCGCCCGCGTTATCGAACAGTGGCTGGATTCGCGGGTTGTCCGAGCGGGCCCCCAAGAGGGGGTGGAGCGCGAAGAGCACATCCACATCCAGTGGGGCACCGTAGATCTGCTGCCGTACTCTTCCGGTTCCCCAGGTCTCGTACCATTGAGCCGGGCCAATGGATGGCGGCAGCCCGCTCGATCGACTCCAGCGCACTCCGTCGAAGCGGTCGTAGGAACGCCCCCGCCAGTGAAGGCCGAAGAGGTCCTCGGGGGTTCCGTCCGGGAACTCCACGCGGAGCACGATCTCCGGGTTGGGATAGATCCTGGAACCGTGCTCTCCGATCGAAACCTGCTCGGCGAAACCCGCGATGGACGTCGCCAGGACCTCTCCGCGAGAAGCGAATCCCCTCGACAATCTCGGGAAGGCGACGAAGACCACTCCGCTCATGATCAGCGTGAGGCCGGATAGCCCTGCCATGCCGACGAGGAAGCGCCGGCCCACCAAGCCCTCGCGGACGCCATGCCTCTCCGCGGCCCGTCGGAGGTGCCCGACCACGAGCGCGAGCGTGGCCAACACCACGTAGCTCGTGAAAGCCAGAGCGAAGAGCACGCCGGGTCGATAGGCGGTCGAGGCGAGAAGGAGCGCGAAGGTGAGGGAGTACAGACGGGCGTCGTTCGGGGCGTCGAGCGAACGCAACGCTTCGGCACACAAGAGCAGCAACAGCAGGTCCACGACCGGGATTACGACATCGTCCCCGATCAGGAAAATATGATATAGGGACCGAAGCACGAGGACTGCTGCGACCGGCAACCAAACGCGCTCGAGCCGCAGGGAGACGGCCGAATCGGGTTGCCAGACGAGGGCGACCATCAGCGCGAGGGCCGCCACGATCGAGCTCGTCGGCTCGAAACCGGCACCACCGGCGAAGGCGGCCAGGGCAACGAGGCCCATGCCCACGACCAGTCGCCGGTGAAGCAGCTCGAGACTCACCCTGCCCTCCGATTCGCTTCGGTCAGTCCCGCGTGTGTGTGCGGAGCCCCCCCGGAGCTGCCCACTGGATCGATGTATGCCCCGTACGATTCCCTTCGGGCGCCTGACAGAGACACGAGGATGCAACCCATGGGGTCGATGGGGGGCGCCAAGTGGGGAGCGGACGGATCGTAGTCCACCCGTGCGAGGAGGTCGAGGACCCGTTCGAGTTGACCGGAGCCACCCCCGGGAGTGAGGTCCGAGGTGCACGTGGTGATTCCGAATCGGCGGCCGGCCCGGTACGCCTGGGCGGCCGCCGCGGCCGCGACTTCGATGGCCGCCTCGGCGGCGTCCCCGGGCTCGCCTCGCGTATCCAGGCAGATTCGAACCGTGTCGGTCGTGTCGCGGTCGTACTCCCTCGTCACTGGCGTCCCGATCTTGGCCGTGGTTCTCCAGTGGATGTCCTTCGGATCGTCTCCGACACGGTACTCTCGCAGTCCCCTATACTCGCCACGAGCTCCGGGAGCCCCTCCCGATGAATCCGAAAACTGGGACCTGCCACGCCCCCCGGGAGTGGATGGGAGCCGTACGGGTCGGTCGGTTCTCGGCCAGATCACGAGCTCGCCGGGTAGCGCGACGTCGCGCTCCTTGGTGAACAACCCGAACGGGAAGGACGTGGAAAGGGTCAATGTCTCGAGCGGGTATACGCCGCGCTGCACGAAGCGGTTCTCCGAACCTACGGCCACCGAATCGCCGGCCCCGACCCGGCTGATGAAGGCGGGCTCGGCGAGACCCTCTTCGATCAGGTAGACGGCGAGGGTCGGGAACAGACGCTTTCGGTTCGTCACGTAGTACGTGAGCCGAATCGGTTTTTCCACCGTGACGCCCCGAGGGGTATGCCTGCGAATCTCCAACCGGCGCAGGATGCGCTCGGAGAGCCAGCCGGACACGGCGATGAAGCCGAGCATGGCTCCCAGGAGAAGATAGAGCAGGTTGTTGCCGGTGTTGACGGCAGCGAATCCGATGGCCAAGGACCCCGCACTGAACAGGGCGCCGCCCAGTGTAAAGCGGATCCGGCGCCAGCCGCGGAGTCTCTTCCAGGCCTTCCCGAGAACGGTCGACACGGATCTCTCCATCCCCCCCTTTCCGTTCACCCTTCTAGACTGGGACCGCTACGTCCTCGAGAATGTCGCGCACGATCGATCCGGCTTCTTCATGTGCCTCGTGGCTGGCAGCGCTCGCCCCTACCGGAAGAATCCGATGGGCCAGACAGGGCACGGCGAGCCTCTGCACGTCACTCGGCACCAGAAAATCGCGACCGCTGAGCAGAGCGTAGGCCCTCGACGCGCCCAGCAGCCCAATGGCGCCGCGGGGGCTCACGCCCATCTGTAGTCGGGGTTCGATACGGGTCCTCTGCACGATGGCCATCACGTATCCGACCAGGGAATCGTCCGCTTCGACCTGCGACACTTCCCGCTGTAACTGGAGAACCTGGGTCGGCTCGAGGACGGCCCGGATGCGCTGCTCCCACGGATCCTCGTTCGTGGACTCCAGAAGAATCCGTCGCTCGGCTCCCTCGCCCGGGTATCCGATCGTCAGTCGCATGAGAAAGCGGTCGACCTGGCTCTCGGGAAGGGAATACGTGCCGTGATGCTCCAGCGGATTCTGCGTAGCCATCACCATGAAGGGCTGCGGCAGCTCGAACGTCTCGTCGTCGAGACTTACCTGCCCCTCCTCCATGGCCTGAAGAAGCCCGCTCTGCGTCCGTGGGGGCGCTCGGTTGATCTCGTCCGCGAGGACCAGATTGGTGAAGATCGGCCCGCGGCGGGTCTCGAACTCCGAAGTACGGGGGTTGAAAATCGATACCCCCAGAACATCGGACGGAAGGAGGTCGCTCGTGAATTGGATACGTCGGAACGAGAGGCCCAAAGCCGTCGCGAGGGCATGGGCGAGCGTGGTCTTCCCCACTCCCGGGACGTCCTCGAAGAGGATGTGCCCGCGCGCGAGCAGAGCCGCCACGGCAAGACGCACGACCTCCTCTTTACCGTGGAAGACCTCCTCGACCTCGGCAATCAACGTCTCGAGTAAATCGAGTGTCGGTGGAGTTTCAGTGATGGCTGCGATATCGGTCAAAGTCACTCTCCATGCATCGTTCGGCCGGCCCACCCGGGGGGCGGGGAAACTAAAACACGCGTGCCTCGAAAAGGTTCTTATATATACACTGTTTTTGTAGACTGTAAGAGCGTTTCTTCAAGAGCGCGACAGCGTTGACATGATATGGAGGCTTCCATACCTTCTCGCCGTCTAGACCAATAAAATCCTACAACCTCCCACCCCCATCCGCACGGCAGTGCATATGACGAAGCGATGGATAGGTGCGTCCGTCGTCACTCTCACATTCCTGGCTTCGCCGGCGTTGGCACAAGCCCAGGACAGTGATGCGGCGGTGGCGGTCACCGACGGTGAGGCCGCTCTGGTCCAGCCGATCGCATTCCCTCATACGATTCACGCCGGCGTAGACCAGATCGACTGCCAATATTGCCACTTCTCGGCGGAGCGGTCGGTCGACGCGGGTATTCCGCCCGTGGGGACCTGCATGGGCTGCCATCAGATCATCGGCGGGACCGATGAACGGCAGCAGGCCGAGATCCAGAAGCTTCGGGATTACTCGGCGAATCAGGAATCGATTCCGTGGATTCGGATCTACAAGGTCGCCGACCACGTCCACTTCCCGCACTTGAGGCACGTCGCCGCCGAAGTCGACTGCGCGACCTGCCATGGGCCGGTGGAGGAGATGATGGTTATCGAAGAGGTCAACCAGCCCCTGGCGATGGGGTGGTGCGTCAGTTGCCACATGGAGCGCGGCGTCTCTCGGGACTGCGCCGTCTGCCACTACTGATTCCGAAAGCCCAACCGATATGACCGACGGACTCAAGAGACGGGACTTCCTGAAGGTTCTAGGCGCCAGCGGTGCGGGTGCCGGTGTGCTGGGATGTTCGACGGAGAACGTCGAGAGGCTGATGCCCTACGTGGTGCCCCCGGAGGATATCACGCCGGGCGTCGCGACGTGGTACACAACCGTGTGCGGAGAGTGCGAGGCTGGCTGCGGGATGTGGGTGCGCACGCGCGAGGGGCGAGTCGTGAAGGTGGAGGGCAATCCGGAGCATCCCGTGTCACAGGGAGCGCTCTGCTCGCGTGGACACTCGAGTCTCCAGGCGCTCTACAACCCCGATCGCTTTACGGGTCCCATGCTCCGCGAAGGCGGGCAGCTCCAGCCGATTTCCTGGGACGACGCGGAGCAGATGGTGGCTGAGCGCCTGTCGTCCGCGGGCGGGTATTACCTGTTTACTGGATTCGCCGGTTCTTCTCTGGCGGGCCTGATGTCCGACTTTGCCGGGGCGACTGACGGGCAGGTCGTCCGGTACGACCCGCTGGCGGAGGCACCGCTCCGTGAGGCGAGTCGGATTGCCTTCGGACGAGACGTCGTTCCCTGGTACGACCTCGAGGAAGCCCGCTTCCTGGTTTCGTTCGGTGCGGATTTCCTGGAGAGTTGGCTCTCACCCGTTCGAGACGGACGGGGATTCTCGCGCATGAGCGGTGTGGACGAGGAGGGTGGCAAGGGCGGCTTTACTTTCGTGGGATCCCGCCTCTCGCTGACGGGCCAAAACGCAGACGATTGGGTACCGATCCAGCCCGGGACCGAGGCGCTGGTGGCACTCGCAATGGCCAACGTCGTGTCTGGTGGCGGTACGAGCGCGGGGCCCTACCGCAGCATCGTGGCCACCTATACGCCCGAAAACGTCGCGGACGCTACGGGCGTCGAAGCCGAGAGCATCCGTGAGCTCGCCGAGCGGTTCGCCGATGGTCCGAGCCTGGCGCTGGGTCCGGGCGTCGCCGGGCTGCACCGCGGTGCCACGGCCGCCAACGTGGCGGTAGCGGTCTTGAATTCCGTTGCCGGTAACGTCGGACGCACGGTCCATTACGACGCTCCTCAACTCGATGCGCCGTCGGCCGGTTTCGCTCCGATGCAGCAGGCCATCACGGCCATGGGCGCGGGGGACGTGGGCGCGGTGCTCGTTCACGGAAGCAATCCCTCCTATGCCCTGCCAGCGTCGTCAGGATTCCGGGAGGCCTTCGGGAGCGTGCCCTTCAAGGTCTCGTTCGCATCCTCGATGGACGAAACGGCTGCGGAGGCGGATCTGATTCTTCCGGACCGGCATTTCCTCGAGTCGTGGGGGGACATGGCGTCCCGCCCCGGCCAGTGGACGGTCCGGCAGCCGGCCATGCGTCCGGTTCCCCATTTCGACTCGAAACAGACCGGCGATGTCCTTCTCTCGGTCGCGACCCGAATGGGGCTGGGGCTGGGGTCGGAGACATTCTACGACCACCTCCGCGGCCGATGGGCCGACTTTGCGGCGACGGCCGGGGCGACCGACGCGGACGCCTTCTGGCACGAGTCGCTTCGAGCCGGGTTGGCGCAGGTCGGAACCACCCCGTCCGGCGCTACGGAAACGCTCCGTCAGCCCGATCGGGGTCTAGTCTTCGATCCACCGGCTTTCGACGGACCGGGGGATCTGCATCTGATGGTCTATCCGTCGGCTCGGTACGGTGATGGTGCTCTGAATGCCAATCGACCCTGGCTGCAGGAACTGCCGGATCCGGTCAGTAAGATAACCTGGCATTCGTGGGTCGAGATGCATCCGAACCGCGCGGAGGCCCTCGGCCTGCGGGACGGAGACGTCGTCGTGTTGTCGACCGAACACGGGTCGGTGGAGGCGCCTGTTTGGACGTACCCCGGCATTCGCGAAGACGTGATCGCGCTGCCCATGGGCGGTGGCCACACGAACGCGGGGCGCTTCGCCGACGGAAACGGCGTCAACGCGCTGGACCTTCTCCCGAGTGAGGTCGAACCGCTCTCGGGCGGGTTGGTGCACTTCGTGACGAAGGTGGACGTGACGTCCACTGGCCGCCGCCGGCCGCTCGCGTCGATCTCGGGCTCCGATTCGCAGAGCAATCGGCCCATTGCTCCCGCTGTGGCTCTCGCGGGCCTCGGCGCGGAGGCTGAGGGTGCCGAGGAGGAGCACGGTCCACTCAGGGAGCTTCAGGGAGTCGGGGGCTTCGTGCCCGTCGAGACCGAGGGGCGGCCCGAGGACTTTCCGCTCGAGGGTTCTCGCTACGGCGAGTACGGGGACGAAGAGGAGCCCCGGTGGGCGATGACCATCGACCTCGACAAGTGCACCGGCTGCAGTGCTTGCGTGACGGCCTGCCAAGCCGAGAACAACGTGCCCTGGGTCGGCGAGGGGCAGGTCACGATGGGCCGCGACATGGGGTGGATCCGGTTGGAGCGCTACTACGAGGCGGTGGACGCGAGCCATGCGGGGCCGCTGGACGTCCGCTTCCTGCCGATGATCTGCCAGCACTGCGGAAACGCTCCGTGCGAGCCTGTGTGTCCGGTTTTCGCCACCTATCACACGCCCGACGGGATCAACACACAGGTCTACAACCGCTGTGTCGGAACGCGCTATTGCCTGAACAACTGTCCGTACAAGGTCCGCGTCTACAACTGGTATACGTTCACGGACGAGGAGCCCGTGCGCGAGGGTCTCGGCCACGTTCCGGAGCCGCTCAATTGGCAGCTCAACCCCGACGTGACCGTCCGGGAAAACGGGATCATGGAGAAGTGCTCCTTCTGCATCCACCGGATTCGGGCTCACCAGGACCGGGCGGCGGTGGAGGGCAGCACGATCACGGACGGCCAGATCATTCCGGCATGTCAGCAGAGTTGTCCGGCCGAGGCGATCGTGTTTGGCAACATTCGCGACCCGGGTTCGCGGGTGGCACAGTCGGCCGGCGGTGAGCGCGCCTACCGCGTGCTGGACGAGCTCGTGAATACACAGCCGGCGGTGACTTACTTGAAGAAAGTGACGTTCCACGAAGTGGAGTCCGAGGAGCACTGATGAGTACGGCGACCGGAGTGCCGCGCGGGGCGCTCACGCATCCGGACATCCAGACGCTCGACGAGGTCAATCGCGCAGTTCTGAGGCCTCTTGGCCGTCCGGGCCGGGGCTGGTGGGCGCTGCTGGCCCTTGCGATCGCCGGGATGGGTGTCGGTGGGTTCGCGTGGGGCATTCAGATTGTGGACGGCATCGGGGTCACCGGGCTCACGAGTCCCGTGGGTTGGGGCGTCTACATCACCACCTTCGTGTTCTGGGTAGGTATCGCACACTCGGGGACGCTGATTTCTGCGATCCTCTTCTTGTTCCGCGCGCCGTGGCGCCAGTCGATCTATCGCGCGGCCGAGGCGATGACGGTGTTCGCGGTCATGACGGCGGGCCTGTTCCCACTCATCCACGTGGGACGGGTGTGGCACGCCTACTGGCTCATTCCGTATCCGAACAGCCGATTTCTCTGGCCGAACTTCCGTTCTCCATTGGTGTGGGACGTCTTTGCCGTGACGACGTATTTCACGGTGTCGGCAGTCTTCTTCTACCTGGGTACCATTCCGGATCTGGCAGCTGCGCGGGACGCGGCCACGGGCCTGCGCAAGAAGCTCTACAAGGTCATCTCGCTCGGTTGGCGCGGGACGGACCGCGAGTGGCATCACTTTGGGAAGGCATACATCTTCCTGGCCGCGTTGGCTACGCCTCTTGTCCTCTCCGTCCACTCGGTGGTGTCCTGGGACTTCGCGGTCAGCATCGTGCCCGGCTGGCACGCCACCATTTTCGCTCCGTACTTCGTGGCCGGGGCCATCTTCTCCGGCGTGGCGATGGTGATCACGCTGACCGTGCCGCTCCGGAAGGTCTTCGGCCTCGAGGCGTACCTCACGACAAAGCACTACGACGCCATGGCCAAGCTGTGTCTGCTGACGTCGATGATCGTCTTTTACGCCTACCTCTCAGAGTTCTTCATGGCGTGGTACAGCGGTGAAGAGGTGGAGCGGGCCGCCTTCTGGGAGCGTCTCTTCGGCCAGTATTGGTGGGCCACGTGGATCATGCTCGTATGCAACGGCATGGTTCCGGTGATGCTCTGGTTCAAGAGAGTCCGGTACTCGATTCCCGCGCTGTTCGCGATTTCGATCTTCGTCAATATCGGGATGTGGTTCGAGCGGTACGTGATCATCGTCACTTCGCTCCACCATGAGTACGAGCCGTGGGCATGGGGAGTCTATCGGCCCTCGACGGTGGAGATGGGCATCCTGCTGGGGAGCTTTGCATGGTTCGGGTTCTGGTTCCTGCTTTTCACTCGGCTGATTCCTCCGGTGGCGATCGCCGAGCTGAAGGAAGTGTTGCCGACGCCGATGCGACCTGCTGCCCCGGTGGGCGCAGGCGGGCAAGGGAGTGACCAATGAGCGGCGCCAGGGACCTTCTCGCTCGCTTCGCGACGGGTCGTAACACTCGGTGGGCTTGGGTCGCCGCGTTGGTTCTCGCGACGGGGGCCTGCTCGCCTTTGGACGACGCGCTGGCGAGTATCTTCGGCCGCCACATGCGTGACTCGAGATCGTTCGATCCGTACGAGAACACGATCGCGCCGCCCGAGAATAGCGTGCCCTTCGCCTCCGGGAACAACACTCCCGGACCGGGCCGGCTGAACACGGGGCAACCCGAAATGGGTCTCATGCCGGCCGCGTT
>JBDHFN010000026.1:0-31739 GCA_039590375.1 Gemmatimonadota bacterium | reverse complement strand
TGCACGGCGCGCGTCTTCCATGCGGAAGGAACGCACCATCTTCTTCACCTCCGGCAGCGAGGGCCAGGCGACAGACAGCGTCGTGATGTCGAGCCCCAGCAGCAGAAACGCGCCCAACGGATTCGCAGCCATCTCGCCGCATACGCTCACCTCGATGCCGGCGCCCTTCGCCACCCGAGAGACGTTGTTCAATTGCTTGACGACCGCGGGATGGAAGGGATTGAAGAGCGGGGCCAGCCTCGCACTCGTTCGGTCCACGGCCAGCGTGTACTGGGTGAGGTCGTTCGTACCGATCGAGAAGAAATCACTGTGCCGAGCCAGCTCCACGGCCTCCAGGGCCGCAGCGGGTGTTTCCACGAGGATGCCGAGCTTATATCCGGTGTTGAACGGTATGCCCTCCTGGCGGAGGCGCTCCTCCTCTTCCTGCACGAGCTCCCGGACCTGCCGGATCTCTTCCACATCGTTGACCAGCGGGACCATGATCCGGATGTCGCCGTGCGCGGAAGCCCGCAGGATGGCGCGCAACTGGGTCCGGAACAGCTCGGGCTCGTCCAGGCAAACTCGGATGGCCCTCCAGCCGAGGAACGGATTGTCCTCCGCGGGCATGTGCAAGAACATCGGGAACTTGTCGCCCCCGAGATCGAACGTGCGTACGGTGACCACCTGTTTGGGAAACGTTTCGGCCACGCTCCGATAGGCCAGGTACTGGTCCTCTTCACCAGGCATCTGTTGCTGGCCGACCACCAGAAATTCGGTTCGGAACAGTCCGATGCCTTGCGCCCCGTGGGTACGAGCCCGCTCCGCCTCTCCCGGAAGATCCAAGTTCGCACGGAGGGCTACCGGCTGCTCGTCGGCGGTAATCGCCTCGAGCTCGGCAATGGCTTCGATCTCCTCTTCCCAGGCGAGAATCTGACTCTCGCGCCCCCGGAACACGGTGCGATCGTGATCTTCGGGATCCAGGATCACCCTCCCGATCCGACCATCCACGATGGCCTCCTGCCCCTCGCGGGCCTGCTCTGAGACCACGCCCATTCCGCACACAGTGGGGATCCCGAGGGAGCGCGCGAGCATCACCCAATGAGCCGTCCGGGTTCCGTGATCGGCCGCGATCCCGAGGACCAACTCGGGATCGAACTGGACGGTGAGGCTGGGGGTCAGATTGCGGGTGACGATGATGACGTCTTCCCCCAAAGCGGAAACGTCGGTCGGGTCGGAAAGGCCCAGTAATTGATGCAGCAGTCTGACCTGGAGGTCCTGGAGATCATTGAGCCGATCGAGCACCATGGGATGGGCTGTCCGGCTCCACCTCGCCTGAAGTTCGAGCAGGCGCCAATCGAGCGCACGGGCGGCGGAGAGACGGTTGTCACGAATGTAGCGGACAGCACCCTCGATCAACTCCTCGTCATCCAACATGAGAAGCTGCGGCTCGAAGATACGTGCCTCCACGGCACCGAGGCGCTCCTCGGTCGAATCCTCGAGGTCCAGGAGCCTTTTTCTGGCCCACTCGAAGACCTCTCGAAGGTGTTCCTCCTCGCCCTCCACCTCTTCCGGATCGATCGACCGGTGTGGCACCTCGGGCACGGCCCAATTCAGGATGTGCACACGGCCGGCTCCGATTCCCTCGGAAGCCCCTATACCATCGAGAACTTTAGACATCGTGCATTTCCTCGAAGCCCCTGGCGATCAAGTCTGCCAAGGCGGCGAGCGCTTCCTCTGCATCGAGACCGGATCCACGAATCATCAACTGCGACCCCATTTCCGCCGCCAACATGAGCACGCCCATGATGCTCTTGGCGTTCACCTCCACCCCGTCCTTCTCCAACCACAGATCACAGTCGAACGACACGGCCAACCGCACGAACTCCGCGGCCGGACGTGCGTGAAACCCGAGAGGATTGACGATCTCCACCGAGCGCTCGATTCGTTTATCGGTCATGCGTTTCCCAGCGCCGTGAGCAACATGGTAACGAGAACCACGACGAGCGTGGTCCCCCGCAGCGCACGGTGTCCAAACTTGAGCCCGATTCCAAACGCCGCAATTACCGCGAACAGCCAAAGCCCACCGGCCCCTTCTGCGGCAAAGCGGCTCACGAAAAACGCGCCCAACAAGATACCGAGAAGCAGCGCACCTCCAGAAAACACGCGCTCGGCCAGCCGCGATAATTCAGCTCCCCGAATCTGCACACCCACGTCCCTTCCGTACTGGAGGCCCCGACTGTACCCCCACCAGCGTAGCGCGAGGTGTCCTACGTTATATATGATCAGGAATGCGCCCACCGGAACCCAGGGCGGGGCTCCAGCCCAAGCGAGCACCAGCGCCATCAAGATGGTCGCCGGGCGCCACGCTCCCCAGATAAGGCGATCCCCGAGCCCACCGAGCGAGCCCTGGATCGCCCGCTTGAATCTCTCGATGGTCTCGGCGTCCGTACCACTACCCTCCATCTGGGCTACGGCTCCGAGAGCGACCCCAGCCAGATAGGGATGGGCGTTGAACGTGTCCATCTGGCTCCGAACGGCATCGTCCAGGTGGTCACCGGAAAGCCCACTCTTTCGGAGCATTGGAATCATGCAGAAAGCGAATCCAGAGCCCAACATCGAACGATAGTTCCAGGATCCCTGGATCACGAACTGCCTGATAAAGCTGGCCATCCAGCCACGTGGTTTCGCCGACGTCACGTCCGTCATAGGGATGCGCCCACGACACCGGCCAGGAGCCCGACCAGAAAGACGGCGCGGCGGCTCTTCCACCCCCCGAACCCCCTGAGCAACGCCCCGACATGGACGGAGGCGCCAATCAGAATGAGCATCACCGTCGTTTCATAGGGCAACGGCCATCGCGATGCGAAAACGCCGGAGAACCACCCCCCCACGACCAGCCCCACCACGGTGACACCCGCTCCGCGCACGAAGTCGAGAAGCACCGACGAGAGATGCACCGCTGTCAACTTCGGGGCGGTAATGGACCCGGCTTCGATCCGGGCGAAGAATCGGGCCACGAAATGCCGCTGCAGACCTATGGTCATGCCTCCGACTTCGGAAACCACCAGTCCGGCCACCAAGCCCAATGCCAGACCGGCCACGCCCCCGGCGGACATGGCGACCGCCACAGCGACCACCGAAGCTGGCCCCGACTCTGGGACGCGTGACCCGCCGGCGGGGACCCCCGCGAGATGGAAGAGTTCGAAGATCGCACCGATCTCCAGACCCAGGGCCGGGTCTCCGAGCAACCAGCCAGTCAACGTACCCGCGACGAACGGGCGCGACACCATGAACTGCCCAACCGAAGTCGCGTCGAGGGCCAGCACGCCTCCCAGAATCGCGAGTGACAAGGACACGCTGCTAGCCCAGGAGAGCTTCTAAAGCGATCGCGCGAGTCCCGGGGAGATCTCGTGCGGAGATCTCGACCCCCTCATCCGCAAGAGCTTGAAGACTCTCTTCCTCGTCCTGAGTCAAAAACACGTATGGCACACGTTCGGTGCGTCCGGCCGCGTGATGCAGGCCGCCGATGTTGACCTCACGTCCACGTAAACCATCGCGCTCGGCCAATCCGACCATCGCGGCAATCGTACGGGTCAGAACCACCGTCTTCCGGGGATCGTCGTCGAGGTCCGTGAGGCGTGACTTCGCGTCTCCGACGGTCAGGAACTCCGCAGAAGCGGTGTCGGGAAGGCCCAGCCGGTAGAGATCCTGCTCCCACTCGCTCGCGGCCAGCTCGTCGTCCACGACCACGTAGTGCTCCACACCGAGCTGCGGCCCCCAGCCCATCACCACCTGTCCGTGGATGAGCCGCTCGTCGATTCTGAACAGGACGACCGACATCTATGCGGGCGGCGCGGCCGCCTCGACGCCCTCTCTGCCCTTCTTGATGAGGCGTGGAACCAACTCGGAGAGCGAAAGCTCCCTGTGAAACACGAACTCCAGTAGCATCGGCAGGTTCATGCCGAACACCACGGCGCGCTTTCCGTTGTCTCTGCACGTCAGTTGCGCCGTCAGCGCACAACTGCCGCTTCCGAGATCGGTGAAGACGACGACCGGCTCATTTCCGACCAGGGCTTCCACTTGGCCGGCCAGGCCCTGGGGACTTTGGCCCTCGTTGCTCATCGCCGTGAGA
Source organism: Gemmatimonadota bacterium (assembly GCA_039590375.1). Classification (GTDB taxonomy): domain Bacteria; phylum Gemmatimonadota; class Gemmatimonadetes; order Longimicrobiales; family Gaopeijiaceae; genus UBA822. The sequence continues at coordinate 27,628 of JBDHFN010000026.1, read as the reverse complement.
GCACCCTCGTCCAGGTCTGTGATCCTCCGGACGGCGTCCAACATGCCTTCAGCCAACTTCCCGTGGCTGAGCAGAACGCCCCGCACCAGCTCTCCCTCACTCATAGTCCTGCTCGAAGTATTCCCGCACGGGACGCATGGCCTCCTTCAAGCGTTCATTGAAGGCGCCCGCGGTATCGATGCCCGCATACCTCAGGAGGTGGTTCATGGCCACGACCTCCGAGATCACCGTGATGTTCTTTCCGGGATTGAGCGGAATCGTGACTTCTGGAACCTGGATGCCGAGCACGTCGACCTCAGTCGTATCGAGCCCGGTGCGGGTATAGGCGCTGGCTTCGTCCCAGTACTCCAGACGCACGATTACCTCGATGCGCTTCTGCTGACGGGTGGCGTGGATCCCGAAGAGAGTCCGGATGTCGATGATGCCGAGGCCCCGAATCTCCATGTGGTGGGCTTGGAGCTGATGCCCCTGGCCCAGAAGGATGTCCGGCCCCCGCCGAGAGACGATGATGTGGTCATCCGCGACCAGTCGATGGCCGCGCTCAACCAGGTCCAACACACACTCACTCTTGCCGACACCGCTCTCTCCGACAAAGAGCAAACCTACGCCGTATACGTCGGCCAAGGACCCGTGAAGATTGGTGCGAGGGGCGAGGATCGCATCGAGATAGGGCTTGATGCGCCGGTAGAACTCTTTCGTGCTGAGACCCGAACGGAGGATGGGAATCGAGCACTCTGCCGCCACCTCGAGAAGCTCGCCGGGAATCGACAGCGCCTTGGTGACGAACGCGACCGGAATGCCGAAACTGAAGATGCCCTTGATCCGGTCCCGTCGTTCCTCGGAAGTCAGACCCTCGAGATAAGCGACCTCGGTTTCACCGAACACCTGGATTCGCTCAGATGAAAACCGCTCCGTGTACCCTGCCAACGCCAGCCCAGGGCTCGACAGATCCGGGTCAAAGACCCGGCGGTCGAGGCTGATGTCCGAAGTCAGAACCTCGAGTTGGAGCGTCTCATTCCTGTCCTCGAACAACCGCTGGACTGTGATCTCTGGGATCGTCTCAGGCGGGGCCCCCGGCGAATCGTCAGTCAAATAGGGACTACTCCTGTGAGAGAGTCTCGGTCAACGGTGGGGCTCGGTGGTCCCTCGACTGCTCGTGAAATTTCCGAAGCTGGCGCGCCAGGCGGTCGTTCATCTGGTTGAGCGCTTCGGTGAATTCAGCGCCCTCCCCGGTGGCTACGATCGGAGCGCTCCGGTCGATGTGCAGAATCCCCTCGGCCTTCTTCGTCTTCTTTTCTTCATCGAAAATGACCTCGACGACGGAAACGCGAGCCTCATACTTGTTCAGCTTGGACATGAGCTCTTCCGTCCGGGCCCGAAGCGGCTCGGAAAGGGTGGTATGTCGTGATGTAATCCGCACTTCCATGCCGCCTCCATTCATGCCATTTGATGACAACTCGGGGTCCGTTTCTCGGTCCCGGACGAGAAAGTTAGCTCGCTACACGCTCTTCTAGGAAGTGCTCCATGGCGCGCGCCGAAGCATCCCAACCGAAACCCTCGGCGAACGCGCGGGCTCCATGCCCCAATCGCGCGCGTTTTTCGTCGTCTTCGATGAGTTCTTCGATCCGCCGGCTGAGCACCTCCACGTCACCGTGCGGAACGAGAAATCCGGTTCGCCCATCCACGACCGAATCTCTCAATCCCGGCACATCGCTGGCGATGGTGGGCGTTCCACAGGCCGCGGCCTCCAGGTTCGAGATGCCCCAGCCTTCTTTCACGGACGTGAGGAGATTGATCCAACACTTTCGCAGGAGCTCCTCTTTTTTCTCCTCGGATATGAAGCCCAGAAACTCCACGTGCTGCTCCAGGCCCAGAGAATCCCGGAGGGCCTCCAAGCGCGGGCGATCGTCTCCACGACCCGCGACCAGAAGCCGGCACGCAATCCCCCTCTTCACCAGGGAAGCCACGGCCAGAAGCAAGAGGTCGATACGCTTGTAGCGTTTGAGTCTTCCCAGGTACAGCAGGGTGGGCTCGGGGAAGCGTTCTTCCGGCGCGAGCGGAGAAAGAACCTCCAGATCGACGCCGTTCGGAATGACCTCGATTCCACTACGTGACATTCCGCGCCGGGCCAGATCCACGGCTGTACTTTCGGATACGGCGGCCGTCGGTACGGATCGGAACACCCTGGGCACGGGCAACTCCAGCAACCAGGTCGCCGCCGCCACCGGCAGCGACGCCTCTTGAAACGCCGCCGTGCCGAAGAGGTGGTGAACGATCAGGGCCACGGGCGCCCCGGTCCCCCAAAAGGGCGAGAAGAAGGGCACCTTGTTCAGGTCCTCCACCACGACGTCGAATCGCTCGTCCCGGAGTCGGCGTCGGAAGTAGACCGGGGCGACCAGAGAAAGCGTATACCGGCTACCGACGCGATGGACTTCGATGCCGTCGATTGTCGTACGGCGCACGCAACCCGGCCACGCCGAGCACAGGAGCGTAACGGAATGTCCCCGGGCCACGAGGCGGCGGAAGATCTCATGGAAGTGAATCTCGGCTCCCCCGGCCTGCGGGTTTTCCGGATCGAGCCAGTTGAGAACGAGGATCTTCACTCACCGGGCTCCAGGATCAGGCGATCACTCGCTTGTAAAGCGCGTCCAGGACGCCATTTACGAATCGGGGGGACTCGGGGCCGCTGTACCGTTCAGCCAGCCGGACCGCCTCTTGAATGGAGACCTTGGGCGGAATTTCATCGAAGCAGACCAACTCGGCGGCCGCGATCCTGAGAATTCCGCGATCGAGCAGAGCCAGGCGTTCCATGCGCCAATTGTCCAGAGCCACCTCGAGAAGTTGGTCCAACTCGTCTCCGCGAGCGTCGAGCTCGGCGGCGAGGCGGCGCAGATACGGCATCCGTGACTCCGCGATCCTCCGCATGGCGCCAACTTCCTCGAGGGCGTCCGCAAACGTGCCCTTCTGCTCCCCAACGTCCCACTGGTAGTGGATCTGGAGCGCCCATGCCCTCGCCCGGGTCCGGTCGATCCGCCGGGTGGCGCTTTCAGCTCCCCCATCCGCTCTCTTCACGAGGCCCTTGATCTTCGACCCACCTTTCCGATTACCCTTCTAGGCCCTCGTAGAGGCCGATCATGTGAAGTGCGCTGCGTGCGAGTTCGCGCCCCTTGTTGCCCGCCTCTCGCGAGGCGCGGGCCCAAGCCTGATCCGGCGTGTCGGTGGTCAGCACGCCGAAGAGGAGCGGAATATCGATCTCCCGAGCGACGGCGCCAAGCCCGGATGAGGCCTCGCCGGCCACGTAATCGAAGTGTGGCGTCTCGCCCCGAATCACGCATCCCAGAGCGATGAACGCATCGTGGCGCTTCAGAGCCGCGATCCTCCGGGCCGCCTGTGGAAGCTCCCAAGCACCCGGCACCCAATAGACGTCCACCGCATCCGCCCCGACGCCGAACTCCTCGAGGGTGCTCCGGCATCCCTCGAGCATCTCTCCCGTCACATCGCCGTTGAAGCGCGCCGCTAGGATCCCGACGCGTTTGCCCGGCGCGGGCGCCGGTTCCGGAAGGTGCGAGCCAACGTCGATTTGCACGTCAGACGAGCGCCCCGTGCGCGACCCGCCGTGCCGCTTCAACAGCCCTCATAGGAGGTGGCCCAACTTCGATCGCTTCGTGTCGAGATAACCCTCGTTGTGTTCCCCACGCCCGACGTGAAGCGGCTCCCTGCCGGTGATCTGGAGATTGTAGCCCTCGAGCCCGACGATCTTCCGGGGATTGTTGGTCAGCAGGCAGATCTTGCTGAGCCCGAGGTCGAGGAGGATCTGTGCGCCAATCCCGTAGTCCCGCAAGTCCGGCTTGAACCCCAGGGCCTGGTTGGCCTCGACCGTGTCGTGACCCTGGTCCTGTAGCTCATACGCACGAATCTTGTTGTGCAGGCCGATCCCCCGGCCCTCCTGTTTCAAATACACGACGACCCCCCGGCCCCTCTCGGAGATCTGCTTGAGCGCAGCCGTCAACTGCGCGCCGCAATCGCAACGAAGGGAACCAAACACATCGCCCGTCAGGCACTCCGAGTGCATTCTGACGAGCACCTCGTCGTCACCGTCGGCGGCGTCACCGTCGGCGGCTTGGTCGACATCTTTCGCATCCCCATCGGTGTCACGCTCGACGTCGCCTTTGACGAGCGCGATGTGCTCCCGGTCGTCGATCGGGCTCTGGTAGGCGATGATACGAAACGGTCCGAACTCGGTCGGTAGATTCGCCTCCGCCACCCGTGTAACCAGGCGTTCCTTCGCCAGGCGATACGCAACGAGTTGTGCCACCGTGATGAACGAAAGGCCATGCTCCTGCGCGTACAACTCCAACTGGGGGCGACGCGCCATGGTCCCGTCGGGATTGAGGATCTCACAGATCACCCCGACTGGAGGTAGCCCAGCCATGCGTGCCAGGTCGACCGCCGCCTCCGTCTGACCCACTCGACGAAGGACCCCACCCGGGCGGGCCTTGAGGGGGAAGATGTGTCCCGGACGCCTGAGGTCACCCGGCTCTGTGTCGGGATCCACCAGAACCTCGATCGTCTTCGCTCGGTCATGGGCGCTGATGCCCGTGGTTACGCCGAACCGTTGGTGGGCATCCACGGAAATCGTGAAGGCGGTCCCCTGCGGATCCGAGTTCTCATCGGTCATGAGGGGAAGACCCAGCGCCGTCGCACGTGGCGGTGTCAGCGCGACGCAAATGAGACCCCGGCCAAACTGCGTCATGAAGTTCACCGTCGCGGGCGTCACGAGGGAAGCCGCGCAAACCAGGTCTCCCTCGTTTTCGCGATCCTCGTCGTCCGCGACGATGATGATCTTGCCCTGACGAATGTCCTCCAGGGCCTGTTCGATGGAATCGAACGGCATGGCCAGATGCTCCTTCCTGCTACGATGGCTCCAATGCGCACCGGTTGGGGCGCTGGCGACGTGCCCCTCGCCCCACAGACATTATATCAGCCGTGGGCGCATATCCGCAGTGGGGGCATGCGGATACCCCTTCAGGAACGGCCCTCGAGCAGCCTTCGAACGTATTTCCCGATCAGGTCCCCCTCGACGTTCACCCGGGCGCCTGATTCGAGCACGCCGAGGTTGGTGTGCTCCCAGGTGTAGGGAATCACGGCCACCTGACAGATAGCGTCGTCCGAGATGGCGTTGACCGTAAGACTCACACCGTTGAGGGTGATCGATCCATGAAGGATGGTCCCCGACGCTATGTCGGACGGAATTCTGAAGTCGAGGAGACGATACTCTCCCTGGTCTTCGATCCCGATCAATTCCCCCGTGGCATCGACATGGCCTTGAACGAGATGGCCGTCGAGGCGCGTTCCCATGGCGACGGCACGTTCGAGATTGACGGGGCTCCCTTCCGTATAATCCGCCGCAACGGTACGAGAAAGCGTCGTTCCCACGCTGTTGACCGTGAAGCCCCCAGCCAACACCTCGACCACGGTGTGACAGGCTCCGTCCAGAGAAACGGAGGAGCCAGGCTGAAGGTCCTCGAGGACGACCTTGGCTTCGATCTCCAGCTCACGGGCGCCGTCCATCTCGCGCGTGGCCCGTACGGTCCCCACCTCCTCTACGATCCCGCTGAACATCAGACCTCCCAAATCCAGCTGAACATCAGACCTCCCAGATTCCGCTGAACATCAGACTTTCCAGATCCGCTGAACACCAGACCCCCCGGACGGCTGCTGAGGAAGTACCCCGGGCTCCTTCAACGGCCTTCATAATCGTAGATGATCAAAACGTCGGGCCCGAATCCGACCGGCTCGCCTCTGCGCGACCAGCCCAGGTCCTCCGGCGTCGAGTTCTCGCCGTCGAACGCCGGAACACCTTGGGGCCCGAGGGTCACGGGTGCTTGGAAAAGATAAAAGCGCTGGGCCAATCCCTCACGTGCAAGGGCCGTGGCCAGCCTTCCCCCACCCTCGCAGAAGACAGAACGAAGACCGAGACTCCAACACCGCTCGAGCACGGCTTCCAGGCTCGCTCCTCCATTCGCCTCCGGCACGATCTCCACCTGGGCCCCGGCATCTCGCAGGGCCTCGACGCGCCCGACCGGAGCAGCCTCGGTCGCGAAGACCAGAATCGGCGCTTCACTCGCGGCTCCGAACATGGATGCATCCGGTGACAGAGTAGCTCTGGGGTCCAGTACGATACGCGTGGGCGGAATCCGGGGGTCCAGGCCGTATCGCACCGTCAACAACGGATCATCCACGCGGGCGGTCTCGCCGCCGACCAACACTGCGTCGAATCCGCTCCTGAGACGATGGACCTCCCTGTTCGCTTCGTCCCCGGTGAGGGGCGTCCGCTCGCCCGCGCGGGCGGCGATCCGCCCATCCAGACTGACCGCCAACTTCAGGGCGAGGTAGGGTCGTCCGTACTTCGCTGTATGGAAGAAGGCGGGATCGACGTCGTGGAACGTCCGAGTGTCCGCGGCCGGGCCGAGGACCTCGACCCCCGCCTGCCGTAGGAGCTCGGCCCCTCCCCCCTCCACATCGCCCGGCTCCGCGGCCCCGAAGACCACCCGGCTCACCCCGGCCTCCAACAGTGCTTCCGAGCACGGGGGCGTCATGCCGTGATGGCTGCACGGCTCCAGACTCACGTAGGCGGTGGCGCCGCGCGCGGACTCTCCAGCGGCGCGGATCGCGTTGACTTCCGCGTGCGGACCGCCGAACTCCTCGTGCCATCCCTCCGCCACGAGTTCTCCATCACGCGTCAGAACACACCCGACCATCGGATTGGGATGCACCCGACCCCACCCCCGACCCGCCAAGGAGGCGGCTCGCTGAAGCCACTCCCGGTCCGACTCGGTCAGAGGCATGTCAGATCGTGAGTCGGCCCGCCACGCTGACGAACGGCGTGATCGCACCGGGATCGTAGGCGCCCGAGTAACCGGCCAACCCCTTGTATCCCCCTGCCCATCCCCCCTCGACCGAAAACTGGAAGACGAGCCTCGTGATGGATACGCCCGCGAAGTAAACGGTCCGGCGGGTGGTCAGGTCGTCCATGCGGCCGACGCCCTGTCCCGTCGGGATCGTGGGGTCCGGCACCTGGACGCCCATTTCACCTCCGTCCCAATTCCATCCGACGCCCCCCAGGACCGCGAGCGTGAAAAAGTCCTTTCCGATGATCGCCCGCACCGACGTGGTCGAGATATCGGTATCCATCTGGGCTCCGCCCGCAGCGGCGGCCCAGTCCACGCTCTGTCCAAAGGACCTCATCACGGACACCGTGAGGCCGGGCATCGTGAACGACTCGCGGAAAATCCCGAGCCGCCCACCCACCGAAAAGACGCCCTCGTCGCCCAGAAAGCCGTCGGACTCGCCGAGGAAGACGAGGCTCCCGGACGCGAGCAGATCGAGGGAGAACATCCCACCCACGGTCGGCATCAACGAAAACCCGTCCAAGACGCCCACCGCTACCGAGCCCTTCACCCCGTATCCGTTGACGGAGTTCTCGTTCGCGACGCCCGTGCCCCCGCCGAGGATGTCCGGCATGGCGAAGCGAGCCATCCGGAGGCGGATGTCCAGGCTCACCCTGGGCGCGCTTCCCAATCGCCTTCCGATGGTGCTCGACGCCCCGGCCAGGTCGGCGCCGGCGGCATCGGCCAAGCCGATCCCACCTCGAACCGCCTGAACGGCCAGTACGGCGCTCTGACACGACGTGAGCAACTCGGCTGATCCTCCTGCCGCACATTGAGTTACGAGAGGCGTAAGATCCTGCGCCGAGGCAGTTCCGACACACCGCGAGAGCAGGAAAAAGCAGAAAGCTACGTACCTGGCCCTCACGCCCACCGCACACCCTCTCCGGCCTCCACCTCTCCCATGACCCACGCCGGACAGTCGCCTAGGCTCAAGCCCCCGAGGACACGATCGACGTCCTCGGGTGCGACCACGGCGATCATGCCCACGCCCATGTTGAACACGCGCAGCATTTCGTCCCGATCGACGCCTCCCCCCTCCCCGAGCACACGAAACACGTCGGGCGCTTCCCAGGACGTGAGGTCGATGACCGCACCGAGCTCGGACCCCAGCGTGCGAGGCAGATTACCTGGGATCCCACCACCGGTGATGTGTGCCAGCCCCCGCACACGACCGGCATCCAGTGCATCGGACAGGATCGGCAGATAGCTCCGATGAACATCCAGGAGCACGTCCGCCACCGAGCGTCCTGACTCGGGAAACTCGTCGTCGATCGTCAACCCCATCGACTCGAAGACGATCTTCCGAGCCAGTGTGTATCCATTGGTATGGAGGCCGGTCGAGCCGAGACCGATCAGGACGTCGCCGGCACGGACGCGGGAGCCATCCAGGATCCTGTCGCGCTCCACGACCCCCACGATGAATCCAGCCAGATCGTACTCGCCCTTGGCATAGAATTCCGGCATCTCGGCGGTCTCTCCACCGAGGAGCGCACACCCGTTCTCCTTGCACGCGTTCGCCACTCCACCCACCACGCTTGTGATGACCGACTCGTCCATGTCGCCACATCCTATGTAATCCAGGAAGAACAGAGGCCGGGCTCCCTGCACGAGGATGTCGTCGACGCAGTGGTTCACGAGGTCTCGGCCAACCGTGTCATGCCGACCCGCCATGAAAGCCACCATGACCTTGGTCCCCACGCTATCCGTGCTCGAGACGAGTACGGGGCTGGCTATGTCTCCGGGTACGGCGTACAGACCGCCGAATTGGCCGAGCGCGGACAGCGTGTGTTCGTCCCGTGTGGAAGCCACCAACGACTTGAGGCCCTCCATCGTGCGCTCGGCCGCGTCGAGATCCACCCCGGCGGAGCGATAGTTCAGGGCGTCGGCCTCAGGCATCCGACGCCGCCAGGTGATGCTCGAACGCGGTGATTTCCCTGAATTCCACAATCCGGTGCAAGATCTCCCTCTCGCTGAGTGAATGGAACCGGTCGACGCTGAAGCTCTCGACCGCAAAGGAGCCCATGACCGACCCATAAACCATGGCCCGCCGTAGATCGTCCGGCTCCAGAGAATCGACGGACGCCAGATACCCCACGAAGCCGCCCGCGAAGGAATCCCCAGCCCCGGTGGGATCGAAGATCACCTCCAATGGGAATCCGGGGACGAAGAACATCCAGTCCGGACCGAACAGAATCGCCCCATGCTCCCCCTTCTTGATCACCACGTAGCGTGGGCCGCGCTCCTGTACCCAGCGCGCGGCCTTTACCAGGTTGTGATCCTCCGCGAGCTGCCGAGCCTCCGCGTCGTTGATCATCAAGATATCGACCCGCCCCAGGAGCTCGACGAGGGCCTCCCGACTCCCCTCGATCCAATAGTCCATCGTGTCGCAAATGACGGCGGCGGGCTCTCGTACCTGATCGAGTACCTCGAGCTGGAGCACGGGGTCGAGATTGCCCAGGAAGACGTACCGCGAATCCAGAAACCCGTCCGGGACGCGCGGCTTGAAGTCCCCGAACACGCCCAGACGGGTCTCGAGCGTGTCCCTCGAGTTCAGATCGTACGCGTACCGCCCGGCCCAAAAGAAGCTCTCGCCCTCGGCGCGTTCCACGCCGGAGAGGTCGACGCCTCGCTCGCTGAGGAAGTCGAGTTTCTCGAACGGATAGTCGTCCCCGATCACACCCACGACACGGACGGGACAGAGAAGGCTCGAAGCAGCGGCGAAAAACACGGCTGATCCACCAATCACTCGGTCGGCGGACCCGAACGGTGTCTCCACCGAGTCGAGGGCCACGCTTCCCACCACCAGAATCGACATCCCTTCTCCTATGCCACTGCGTCATCGTCCCGAGCCATCTGCTCGGGAGCCGCGATGCCCAGGACGGTCAGTCCGTTGCGAAGCACGATCTGTACCGAACGGGCCAAGGCGAGCCGAGCGTTACGAAGATTCGGGTCCTCCGCGAGCACCGCCAATTCCGGATTTCGGCTCGGGTTGCCCGCATGATACCACGAATTAACCGCTCCCGCCGTCTGCTCCAGATAGTCACAGATCAGGTGGGGCGCCCTGAGGCGGGCCGCGTTTCGGACCAGATCGGGGAATTGCACGAGCGCCTTGATGACCTCGCGCTCCGCTTCCGTCGTGAGGACCGACAGATCGACGCCCTCCGTCTTCACGGATGACCGCTCCAGGCCGGCTTTGTTGAAGATGCTGCACATGCGGGCGTGGGCGTACTGCACCTTGTACACCGGATTCTTGTCCGACTGGTCCAGGGCCAGACCCAGATCGAAGACCAGATGCCCATCTGGCTTCCGCATCTGGAAGAAATAGCGCGTGACGTCCACCCCGACCTCCGACATGAGCTCCCGAAGCGTCGTGTACGAGCCCGCCCTCTTCGAGAACTTGACCTCCGCACCGTCCCGTTCCACCCGAACCATCTGATGGAGTACGTATTCCGGGTACCCCGCCGGTAGCCCGAGCGCCTGTACGCCCGCCTGCACCCGAGCGACGGTTCCGTGGTGGTCGGCCCCCTGGACGTTGATGGCGTGATGGAAGCCACGCTCCCACTTGTCCATGTGGTAAGCCACATCGGGAAGGAAGTAGGTCGGAGATCCATCGCTCTTGATCATGACGCGATCCTTCTGGTCTCCGTACTCCGTCGTACGAAGCCAGACCGCACCATCGAGATCGAAGACCTTGCCCGTCTCGCGGAGCTTCTCGACGGTGGAGTCCACCCGCCCGTCCTCATAGAGGGAAGACTCCAAGAAGTAGACGTCGAAATGAATGCGGAAATCGGAGAGATCCCTATCCTGCTCCTCTCGAAGGGTGCCCACCGCGGCCTTGCGCATGATCGCCAGCGCTTCATCGTCCCGCTCTCCCACGAAGCGATCCCCATGCTCCTCCGCCAAGCTCGCCGCGATCTCGGAGACGTACTCGCCCTGGTAGCCACCCTTCGGAATCTCCGCATCCTGTCCGAGCTGTTGCTGGTACCGAGCCCAAACGCTTTCGGCCAGGCGATCGATCTGCGCTCCGGCGTCGTTGTAATAGTACTCCCGGCTCACCGACCACCCTGTCCAGTCGAGCAGCCCCGCAATCGCGTCTCCGATGGCACCCTGTCGCCCGTGCCCAAGGTGTAACGGCCCCGTCGGATTGGCCGAGACGAACTCGACCACCACGGCCTCTCCACCGCCCTCATCGCAGCGCCCGTACGCCTCATCCGCAGCGATGATGTTCACGAGTCCCGACGCAACTTGCCCGGAACTGAGCTTGAAGTTCAGGAAGCCCGGCCCTGCCACGCTGACGGACTCGATGCCGGAGTCCTCCGTGTCGATCAGAGAGGCGATCTCCTCGGCAATCGCGCGCGGCGACCGCTTGAGGGTCTTCGCCAGTGTCAGGGCGATGGTCGTGGCCACGTCACCGTGGCTGGGATCCTTCGGCTGCTCGAGACGCACATCCGCGTCCTCCACCCCCATCCCAGTGAGAGCCCCCTGGACCGCTTGCCTAATGGCTTCTTCAGACATGGAATCTCAGTCGTTCGGCTCCGGTCAGGCGTCGGAGGAAGATGACTTGCCGACGTCGGAGGACTTCGATCCACCCGATGCCGACGACGCGTCGCTGGAAGCGCCCTTCGACTTGCCGGAGTCCCCGTCGGAGCCACCACCGGACGAGCCGGCTCCGCCCTCGGACGATCCCCCGCCAGCTGCTCCCCCCGCGGAGCCCCCGCTGGAACCACTGCCTGCCTTGCCGGAGGCCGCTGCCTTGCCGGAGGCCGCTGCCTTGCCGGAGGCCGCCGCCTCGCCAGAGGCCGCCTTGCCGGAGGCGGCTTCCTTGTCCGCCGAAGCCGCTTTCTTGTACTCGTCACTCCGGTAGTCCGTGATATAGAACCCTTCACCTTTGAAGATCAGGCCGGCTCCGCCGGAAAGGAGACGCTCCGCGACTTCTCCGCACTCCGGGCAGGCCGTTCGGGGCTCATCGGACATACGCTGAAACAGCTCGAATTCATGGCCCTTCGGGCAACGATACTCGTACGTGGGCATGGTGGATTCGTGTCAATCGGTGATTCGGCAAATGGCCGGGACAGCGGCCGCGGAAAGGTAACGGCTGTGATGATTCGCGACACTATGCGTCGCGCATCTCGTCGTGCGTCCCCCATTCCTCCCGCAGCACCTCACTGATTTCACCCAGAGTAGCGGACGCTTTCACCGCTTCGATAATGGGTGGCATCAGATTGTCGGTCGCCCGGGCCGCGGATCGAACCCCCTCGAGTGCCTGCGAGGCATTCCCGGGGTCCCGTTCGGCCTTGAAGGTCTCCAGCCGGCGCCTTTGATCCCCCTCCAATTTCGAAAAATCGGGACTCGGGACCGACAGGGCCCCCTCCTCTTCCTCGAAGACGTTCACGCCCACCACCCGGCGCTCGTTGTGCTCGATCTCCATCTGATAGCGGTACGCGGATTCATGGATCTCGCCCTGCATGAACTCGATGGCGCTCGGTGCTCCGCCCCGGTCCTCGATCTTGTCCATATCGGCCCGAGCAGCTTCTTCGATCGTCTCGGTAAGGGCTTCCACGTAATAGCTGCCGGCGAGGGGATCCGCCGTGTTGGTGATTCCCGACTCGTGGGCCAGGATCTGCTGCGTGCGAACCGCGAGCTTGGCGGCCTCTTCCGTCGGCAGGGCCAGGGCTTCGTCGTAACCGTTCGTGTGCAGGGACTGGGTCCCTCCCAGCGTAGCCGCCAAGGCCTGGATGGCCACACGGACCACGTTGTTGAGCGGCTGCTGAGCCGTCAGCGTCGATCCGCCCGTCTGCGTGTGAAAGCGCAGTCTGCACGACCGATCCGAGGCGCCGAAGCGCTCCTTCAGAAGCCGGGCCCACAGGCGGCGCGCAGCCCTGAATTTAGCGACCTCTTCGAGGAGGTCATTGTGGGCCGCGAAGAAGAACGAAAGACGCGGCGCGAAATCCTCCAACGGAACCCCCGCGGCCAGCACGCTCTCGACGTAGGCCAGTCCGTTGGCCAGCGTGAACGCGACCTCCTGGGCGGCCGTGGACCCGGCCTCCCGGATGTGATATCCGGAGATCGAGATCGAATTCCACTGCGGTACCTCCCGGGCACAGAAGGCCATCAGATCCGTGGCCAGCCTGAGGCTGGGCGCGACCGGATAGATGTACGTACCTCGGGCGACGTACTCCTTGAGCACGTCGTTCTGGACAGTGCCGGCCAGCGCCTCCCGTCCCACGCCCGTCTCGTCCGCGACGGAGAGGTACAGCGCCAAGAGGATGGCCGCGGTGGAGTTGATCGTCATCGACGTGGACACTCGATCGAGCCCGATCCCGTCGAAGAGCGTTCTCATGTCTTCGATGGTGTCGATGGCCACGCCCACCCGGCCGACCTCTCCTTGCGCGAGCGGATGGTCCGAGTCGTACCCCATCTGCGTGGGAAGATCGAACGCGACGGACAAACCGGTGGTGCCCTGCGTCAGGAGGTAGTGATACCGCTGGTTGGTCTCTTCGGCCGTCCCAAACCCGGCGTATTGCCGCATGGTCCACAGGCGGCCCCGGTACATGTTCGGGTGGATGCCTCGGGTGAACGGAAACTCACCGGGCCTTCCCGGCCCCTCCGCGTCGCCAGCGCCGGCCTCGTACACGGCATCGACTTCGATTCCACTGCCGGTGCGGAAGCGCCCCTCGCTGGTGTCGTCGTTCATCGGCTCTCTCGGTCCCCCTCTCTCTCCGATTCTCTTCCCGATTCTTGCTGCGATCCTCAGTCGGTCGGCAACATTTCCATGAGGACTTCGTCCTTCTCCACCGCTTGGCCCTCGACCACGTGAATCGCGCCGACGCGCCCTCCGACCGGAGCGGTGAGTGAATTTTCCATCTTCATGGCCTCGACGACCACCAGCCCGCCCCCCACTTCCACGAGATCTCCTGGCTCCACCTCCACTCTCACCACGAGCCCCGGCATGGGCGCCCGAACGACCGCAGGGCCGACGGACGTCGATCCCGCGGGACTCATGTCTCGCATCGCCTTCGTACGTTCGTCCGCGACGTCCACACCATAACTCCGCCCTCGAAGCTGGAGGGCCCACTCGCCGGAACCGACTCGTTCGGCCAGGACCGTATGCGATGCCCCATCCACGAGGAAGGAATAGAAGCTGGAGCCCAATGGTTCGGGGGCGCAGGCCTCCAACGCCTCCCCGTCGATCGACACCCGCTCGTCCTCGACGTCCACATCGAATGTGACGTCGCCGACGGTGACAAAATAGCGCACGGAATTACCCAGCCATCCGCTCGAGCACGACCACGACTTCCACGTGGGCCGTCTGTGGAAAGAGATCGAACGCCCTCACGTCCGCGACCTCATAGGAGGACGAGAGTCGCCCGACGTCTCTGGCCAGTGTCGCCGGGTCACAACTGACATAGATCAGGCGTGGCGGACCCGAGGCTTGAAGCACCTCCGTTACCCTCGCCTCGACACCGCTCCGGGGTGGATTGAGGACCACGAGGTCGGCAGGCAGGGCCTCCGCCAGGCGATCCTCCACGGCACCCGTCCATACCGTGAAGCCCTCAGGGGCATGGCGCCCTGCAGCCGTGGCCGCCCCCGTGTCGCGCTCGATGCCCAGGACGTCCGCGCCACTCCTCGCCAAGTCCCGACCGTACAAGCCCACACCGCAGTACGCGTCCACGACCCTTTGGCCCGACGTCACGCCCCCCTGCTCTACCACCCATCGGTGAAGCGCCTCGCTGGCCTCCCTGTTTACCTGAAGAAAGGTCGTCGGGCCGGTCTCGACGGTCTCCCCCAAACGCGTGTCGTGAATGTGGGTCAGCCCGGCCAGGAGCCTCCCACCGCCCTGGGGCCGTACGGCCCAGACCGCCACGAGCCCCTCGACTTCGCGCAGAAGAATGTCCGGCCGCCCCGGGCCCTTGCCGCCCTCGACCACGAGAATCACCCCTTCGTCCACGGCCCGAAGCGTGAGGCGCAGTTTTCGACCGGCCGGAAGCCTGCGGGCGCCCTCCCCCCAAGCCCCGCGTAAGCCCGTCCACACCGATGCCACCGCCGGCTCGGGAAGAATGCACCCCTCCGCCACGTCGACAATTCGGTGGGGCACACGGAGATGGTGAAATCCAGCGACGACCCGGCCGCCCTGCAGACGCATCAGCGTAAACGTCACACGGGATCGATAGTCTCTTTGCAGCGGGCTCGGAACCACCTGTGGCCGATCCACTTCCAAGTGCGAGATGCGGCTGAGCGCCGCTTCCACGGTGTCGGCCTTCGAGCGCAGCTGCTGGGCGTATGTCACGTGTTGCAGCGTGCAGCCTCCGCACTCCTCGTAATACGGACATTCCGGCGAAACCCGATCGGGGGACGGGACACACAGTTCACGGAGTCGCCCCCTGGCCCAGCGCGGCTTGCCATGTGTGACGTCTACGAGCACTTCGTCGCCGGGAGCGGTCCTCGGCACGAACACCACTCGTCCATCGGCCAGATTTCCCACGCCGGAGCCATCGGACGACAACCCGCGAATCTCCACCTTGGTTTCGGCGCCCTCGGAGGGGGTGGGACCAGCCTCATCGGCGGCGCCAGCCTCATCGGCGGCGCCAGTCTCATCGGCGGCGCCAGCCTCAGGGGCCTCAGCCGGGCCGATCAAGTCTGCCATGGCCAACCCGAGGCCCGCCACGCGGACAGCCCCCTTCCGTTCACTCCGTCGATACGGGCCGTGCCTCGGCGGCCCCCTCGGCCATGCTCCAGGAGTGCCGCCGTCACCGCCACCAGACGGACCTCATCGTCGGAGGGCCGCAACAACTCGGGATGCTCTTCCACATAATCGATCGTCAGATCCCCTTCGATGAAATCATCTTCGTCCATGGCACGGAGGTGGAACGGGACACTCGTCTCGACCCCGTGGATCACGAGTTCGCCGAGCGCTCGTTTCATGCGGGCGATGGCGGCAGGCCTCGAGCCGGCATGGACGATGAGCTTGCCCAAGAGGGGGTCGTAGTGCAGCCCGATGTCGGACCCGATGCGGATTCCTCCGTCCCACCTCACGCCGGGTCCCGAGGGCACTTCCAGGTGGTCGACCCGCCCCGTGGCTGGAAGAAAGCCGCGGTCGGGGTCCTCACTCGTGATGCGGCACTCGATGGCGTGCCCTGAAAACGAGACGTCTTCCTGGGTGAAGTCCAAGGACTCGCCACGCGCGACGCGGATTTGCCACTGCACAAGGTCGAGGCCGGTTACGAACTCGGTGACCGGGTGTTCGACCTGCAACCTGGTGTTCATCTCCAGGAAATAAAATTCCCCGTCCTGGTGGAGGAACTCGACCGTGCCCGCCCCTCGATAGTCGACCGCCCGTGCGGCCTGGACGGCGGCAAGACCCATCGCCGCCCGATCCTCCGGCCCCAGCAACGGCGAGGGTGACTCCTCGATGAGCTTCTGATGACGCCGCTGAATCGAACATTCCCGCTCGCCCAGGTGGACCACGTTGCCCGACTGATCCCCGAGGACCTGAATTTCGATGTGGCGAGGCCGGGCCAAATACTTCTCCACATAGATCGACCCGTCGCCGAAGGCGGACTCCGCCTCTCGGGCCGCCGCCTCGAGGGCTCCGGGTAGGTCATCCTCGTCCGATACGACCCGCATCCCCTTCCCACCACCCCCCGCGACCGCCTTGAGCAACACTGGAAATCCCAATTCAATTGCGGTATCAACAGCCTCGGCGGGACTGGAGGTCGGCGTCAGACCGCCGGGAACGATCGGGACCCCAGCTTCGGCCATCCGGCGCCTCGCCTCGGTCTTGTCGCCCATTGCCTCGACGGACTCCGGTCGCGGGCCGATGAACACCAGACCCGCCTCCTCTACGGCCGCCGCAAACGAAGCCCGTTCGGCGAGAAACCCATACCCGGGGTGAATCGCGCCCGCACCCGCACTCCGAGCCACCTCGATGAGATGCTCCCCGCGCAGATAGCTCTCCGATGACGGCGCGGGTCCGATGCGGACCGCGTTGTCGGCCTCGAGAACGTGAGGAGACAGGCGATCCGCGTCGGAATAGACCGCGACGGAGGCCAGGCCCAACTCCCGGCACGCCCGAATGATTCGGACGGCGATCTCGCCACGATTGGCCACGAGCACGGTGTCGAAGGGCCTCAATGGTCGCCCCCATTACTCGGCCTTCCGTGCGCGCTCATAGCCGCCCCCTGTGCCGAGGGCTCCTCGCTTCCGCTATTGCCGTGGGCCGTATGTCCGTCGACTCGGGTCAGACCCCGAATTCCCCGCCGCCGGCCGGTGCCGTCGCGCCTCCGGCCACCTCAGCTCCGCTCCCTCCGCTGACAGCCGTGATCACGAGCCCGGTGATCCCGAAGCGCACGACCTCGAGCACCACATCGGTGAATGAGCCAGTGAGATCCGAAATGTTGTAAATGGCGTAGAAGATAAGGTCCGCACCACCCCAGATAAGCAGCCCCACGAGCGCGCCCGTCTTGAGCCCGTCCGCGAGCGAAGACGCACCCGACCAAGCGAGCGCCAACGTGAGGAGCCCGGCCAGGAAGAAATGACCCAAGATCAGCGCCCACCACACGGGTGGATCCTTGGGCAACCCTGTCGCAGAGCCCGCATGCGCCTCGATGAACCCCACGAAGAGTGTGAGGAAGAGCACATAGCCGAGCACGAACAACACGATACCACCTACGACCGTTCCCATCGCAAATCGCTTCGCGTCCATTTCATCCCTCCAGTGTCGAGTTACGAGGCGGTTCGCACGCAAGGTGCACACTCGCCATTCGGACACGCAAGGACGAGGCGGGCCGATGCCCGCCGAGAGGGTCTTCGCCCTACTCGATGTAGCCCTCCGTCACCAGCTCGCTTCCCCTCCGGATGATCCTGAATTGGATGGGCTCGTCTTCATCGTAGGACCGGATGAGCCGTAGCACCCGCCCAACCGTATCGGCGTCCCGGGCTCCCACGGCTAACACCACATCCCCCGCCATGAGTCCCAGGGTCGAATCCTCGTCGACTTCGACCACCAGCACCCCGGCATCGGCCCCGAAGTACTCGCCGAGCTCGGGATTCAGCTCGATGAACTCGACGCCCTCCACGGAAGTGATGCCGAAACTGAACCGGTACGCGTCCGGCATCACGCCCCGAATGCCCTCCAAACGGTCCCCAACGTCATCCAGACGACTCCCGAACTCCCTCATTCGCTCGGCCATCTCGGGGCCGAAATCCTCATCGAACCTGAAGGCCAACCCGCGTCCGCCAGGCACAACGTCCCACTCGACGTCGGGGCCCTGGTCGAACATCCGGACCTCGGGATATTCGAACTCATCGACCTCGACGCTCACCGTGTTACTTGCACCATCCCTCAAGTATCGGATTTCGACGGTCTGACCCGCCTCCAGGTCACCGGCCAGCGCCAGAAGACGTTGGGCCGGAAGCGACCGATCCAGATCGAAGTCCTGCTCCGCATCGGAGTCGGGAAGCGGAACGGTCAGCACCTGCCCCTCGAACACCGTAATGACGTCTCCCTCCTCGAGCCCCGAATCCTCGGCCGGAGAATCGCGCATCACACCGTTGATCAGCGCCCCGTCCCGGTCGAATCGACGTGACTGATTCGTGTCCAGATAGAGCCCGAGTCGCGTTCTCGACTGCTGCTGAGTGTAGAGGTTTACGAGCGGAGCCGGCCCCGGCCCATTCGAGCCCCAGGCCCGGACGCGAGTTCGATTCTGTCCCACGCCAATCGCGGGAGTCATCGAGACCACGCACACCAGCACGGCCAACCATTTCAGCGTTCTCTTCCCCGTCACCGTCACCCCTCCATCTGCGATCCCCGCTTCACGGCGGAGCGCCCGAAGCTAAAGGTGAGATGGCATGAGCGGGCTGGAGCGTTGCCTACGACGCGGTCGACGTTGCCGGGAGCTAGCGAGGCCCGGGAGCCAGAGAGGCCCGGGAACCAGGGAGGCCTGGAGCTAGAGCGGGACGTTCCCGTGCTTCTTCCGGGGGTTCTCGTCGCGCTTGTTGCGAAGCATGTCCAACGCGCTGATGAGGCGGGGTCGTGTGGTGCGGGGATCGATGACGTCGTCGATGTAGCCGCGCGCGGCGGCGATGTACGGATGCGAGAACTCGGCCCGATATTCCTCGATTCGGCCTTCGGCTGCGGCCTCCGGGTCCTCGGCCGTGTCGAGCTCCTTCCGAAACAGCACTTCGACGGCGCCCTTCGGGCCCATGACGGCGACCTCCGCCGTGGGCCACGCCAGGTTTACGTCCCCCCTGATGTGCTTGGAGTTCATCACGTCGTAGGCCCCGCCATAGGCCTTCCTGATGATGACGGTGATCTTCGGAACCGTCGCTTCGGCGAAGGCGTAGAGCAGCTTGGCGCCGTGCCGGATGATCCCACCGTGCTCCTGGCCGACCCCCGGCAGGAACCCCGGGACGTCCTCGAAAACAACCAGCGGGATGTTGAAGGCGTCGCAGAACCGGACGAACCGCGCACCCTTCACCGACGAATCGATGTCCAAGACCCCTGCGAGGAACGCGGGCTGATTGGCGACGATCCCGACCGCGTGCCCCCCGACGTGGGCGAAGCCAACGATCAGATTCCGGGCGAACGCCTCATGCACTTCATAGAACTCCCGGTCGTCCACCACCGCCCTCATGACACCATGCATATCATAGGGTTTACTGGAGTTATCTGGTACGACCTCCAGTAATTTATCGTCTTGCCGCTCGTGCGGATCGTCCGTGGCCCGCGGCCCCGGCACCTCGGTGTTGTTCTGCGGGAGAAACGCCATCAGATCGCGAACCGCAGCCAGGCACTCCGGCTCCGAGTCATGGGCGAAGTGAGCCACGCCCGAAGTCGACGCGTGCACGTCCGCCCCGCCAAGGCCCTCCATGTCGACGTCCTCGTGCGTGACCGTCTTCACGACGCCGGGGCCGGTGACGAACATGTAGCTCGTGCCACGGACCATGTACACGAAGTCCGTGATGGCCGGGGAGTAAACGGCCCCGCCGGCACAGGGACCGAGTATCACGCTGATCTGGGGAATGACACCCGATGCCAGAGTATTTCGGAGGAAGATGTCGGCATAGCCGGCCAGGGAGACCACCCCCTCCTGAATCCGTGCGCCGCCGGAGTCGTTCAGTCCGATGAGCGGCGCGCCGTTCTTCAGGGCCATGTCCTGAAGCTTGACGATCTTCTCAGCGTGCGCCTCGGAGAGTGAGCCCCCGAAGACAGTGAAATCCTGTGAAAAGACGTATACCAGCCGACCATGGATGGTACCGTACCCGGTGACGACCCCGTCCCCCAGGATCTTCTGGTCCGCGAGCGTCTCGTCAGAGGAGCGGTGCGTGACGAACCGGTCCATCTCGACGAAAGAGTCCTCGTCGAGCAGGAGCGCCACACGCTGGCGGGCGAGAAGCTTGCCCTTGGCCTGCTGCGCATCCAGCCTCGCTTCCCCGCCGCCGAGCTCGGCCTCCCGCCTCAGAGCCTCGAGATGTTCGAGTTTCTCGTTCATCGACATCCGTCGAACCCCTGGGCTAGAAGCTCATCGAGGCCGGACTCCAGCGTGGTGTCTGGGACACCACACTACAGACCGGCCGGCACGGAGGGGACCAACGTCGGACACCGGAACCCCACGACACGGTCGAGTGCCCCCTCGGGGATCGAATCCGTTTCCGGGTCCGGCAGAGGCGGCGTGACGATGGGATCCGCTCGCGCCCCGTCGGGCAGGTTGAGGACTTGCCGGTCCTGGAGACAACCAACGAAGTGGTCCCGTACGACCCTTCCGTCATCGACGAACAACCGGCCCGTCGCCCCCAAAAAGCCTGGCATGGCTTCGAGCGTATCGAGCAGATCGTCGGGCGTGGAGGCCCCCCTCCGAATGCCCTCCAGAAGAAGCCCGGCCGCGTCGAAACCCAGCGCCGGCACCAGATCGGGAAGCGTACGTTGATAAAGCGATTCATAGGCCTCTACGAAACGCAGGTATCCCTCCCACTCCCCCTCCGGGGGCTGGGGAGACGCCGTCACCACTCCATTCGTGTGACGCGTGTCGACTCTGGACAGCATCGCTTCCTCGCTCCAGCCAGTGGTGCCGAGTACGCGAATCTCCAGAGAATCCAGACCGAAGAAGGTCACCTGGGGCGCCAGCAATTCCACGTCTCTCGCGGGAAGCGGCAGAACCAGTACATCCGGGAGCAGAGCTTCGGCTTGTCGGAGTTGCTCCTCGAAGAAGGTCGCTCCGCTGGGGTAGCTGATCTCACCCAGCATCAAGCCCCCATACGATTGAAAAGCCTCGGAAAAGGCCCTCGCCTCGTACAGGCCGTCCGCACCCTCGGGGTACACGATCACAGCCGTGTACAGGTCGCTGGAAATCGCGTACCGAGCCAACGCTCGTGCACCGCCCGGGTCCGCGCTGCTGAGCGAGTACACGCCGGTGGAGCCGTCGGGGACCGCGGGCGACGTGGGGGAGATCACGGCGAGCGTCCCCTGCACTCGACCGGCGATCTCCGACAGAGCACCGTCCTGAAGAGGCCCGATGACCCCGAGGACCTCGGATGCTTCTATCGCCGAAAAAGCGATCCTCGCGCCGACCACGTCGCCGCCGCTGTCCTGGATGACCAACTCGGCCGCCGACCGGTTTCCTACGGGCTGGCCCAACATCTGAAACGCGACCTGAATTCCCTCTTGTATTCCGGTCGCGAACTCTCTCAACCGGGGCGATCCACTCGTGGGTAGAATGGCCCCGATGCGTGGAACGACCATGAAATCGCTCAGGTCACCGGCCAGAACCGCCTGGGCCAGAAGCTGCGCCCTACCCGTGGCACCGGACTCCAGCGCACGCGTCGCATAAATTTCGGCGGCCGCATCGGCGCCCAGGGTGTACTGCCGGAAGGCGAACTCGGCCAAGACCGGGGCGACCAGACCCTCGCTCGACTCGACCAACCCGCGAAGCTCACTCTCCGTGAGATCCTCGACGTAGTCCTCCACACGCGCGAGGACCTCGTCGGAAACGGGTTCACCCGGAGCGGGCAGCCAGGCAGCCACCGCTTCGGCCGTTCTTCCCAATGCCCGTAGCACGTCGCCCTCCAGGAGCGTGACCGCCGCGATGCGCTCGTCTCTGTCCGTCAGGTAGATCAGGAACCGTCGCGCAGCCTCCAGCGACTCATCGAGATTACCGTTGGCCCTGGCAGCGCGAGCGCGAATCCAGAGTGCGTACGCACTCCCAGGGGCCGCGCCGTACGCGGCTTCGATCTCGAGAGAGATCGCTTCGGCGAGCTCGAAGGCCTCCTGCTCCAGGGCGGCCTGCGCCAAAGCGAGAAGAGAATCGGCCTCCGCTAGCCGCGCCGCGGGAAGCGATCCGGCTACGATCGCCGAATCCACCCGATCGGCCTCTGCCTCCCCCGTCGGCGCTCCCACCGTGACGCATCCGAAGACGGCGAGCACGGCGAAGATCGAAAGCCCGGGCGCGACTGGCGTCCGGGCTTTCGAAGGCACGTTAGGCATCGAAAGCTTAGCCCTAGGCCTCTTCCTTGGCCTCATCCTCATCGGCGTCGGCGTCACCTTCCTCGGTATCAGCGTCGTCCTCACCCGCGTCGGCTTCCTCTTCGGCTTCCGCCTCCGGTTCACCAGCGTCGGCACCGCTCTCAGCGACGTCAGCCTCGTCCACAACGGCAACGGCCTCAGCGACCTCGGCTTCGGCTTCCTCGTCGGCGGCCTCGGCTTCAACGTCACCCGCGTCGGCTTCCTCTTCGGCTTCCGCCTCCGCTTCACCAGCGTCGGCGCCGCTCTCAGCGACCTCAGCCTCGTCCACAACGGCAACGACCTCAGCCTCAGCGGCTTCGGCTTCCTCGTCGGCGGCCTCGGCTTCGACGTCACCCGTGTCCGCTTCGGCCTTGGCTTCGACGTCACCCGTGTCCGCTTCGGCTTCCGCCTCGGGTTCATCAGCCGCTACGTCGGCTGAAGCTTCGCCTGATGCTTCGCCCGACGCCTCGGCTTCGGCTCCGGCTCTGTACTCTCCGGACTCCTCCCCAGGCTCTTCTTCCGGCGGAGGCTCCGGCACGTCCATGCGCTCTGGAAGCGTTCCCACCTCGAGCACGATTCTGCGGTTCGCAGCGTCGGACTCGATCACCTTGAGCTCCAGTGGCTCTCCGGCGCGGAAGTACTCGGGGAGCTTCTCCTCTTCTTCGACCCCGGAGTGGGAGGTCGGCACGAAGCCCTCGATGTCGTCGCCGAGGTCTACGACCACACCCTTCTCCTGTACCCGAGCGACCGAGCCGGCGGGCTCGACACCCGCGGAAAAGCGCTCCGAGATTTCGGGCCACGGATCGTCGGTGAGCTGCTTGATTCCGAGTGAGATCCGCTTCGCCTCGGCGTCGACGTCCAGCACCAACACCTGGACTTCGTCACCCTTCTGGATGATTTCCGAGGGATGCTCCACCCGCCGGGTCCAACTCAGATCGGACACGTGCACCAGGCCGTCGATTCCGGATTCGATTTCGACGAACGCACCGAAGGACGTGAGATTCCGGACCACACCTTCCAACTGCGTGCCCGTGGGATACTTGGCCGGTAGTGCAAGCCAGGGATCCTCTTCGATCTGCTTCATTCCCAGAGAGATCTTCTCGTCCTGCATGTCGACCTTCAACACGACCGCCTCGATCTCGTCGCCGATGTTCACGAGCTTGGACGGGTGTCGAATGTTGCGTGTCCACGACATCTCGGAGATGTGAACGAGGCCCTCGACGCCCTTCTCGAGCTCGATGAAAGCTCCGTAGTTCGTGATCGATACGACCTTCCCACGCACTCGGGAGCCCACCGGGTACTTCTTGTCGATGTCGGTCCAGGGGTAGGGCAGAAGTTGCTTCAAGCCCAGCGAAATACGCTCGCGGTCCCAATCGATGTCGAGAACCTTCACGTCGAGCTTCGCTCCGATGTCCACGACCTCGGAAGGATGTCCCACCCGTCCCCACGACATGTCGGTGATGTGGAGCAGGCCGTCCAGTCCGCCCAAATCGATGAACGCACCGAAATCGGTGATGTTCTTGACGATGCCCTCGCGGACCTGCCCGACCAGGAGCTCCATGACCAGGGTCTCACGCTTCTTCTCGCGCTCCCCTTCGAGGATGACGCGGCGAGAGACCACGATGTTCCGACGGCGCTTGTTGAGCTTGATGATCTTGAACTCGAACGTCTGCCCGAGAAGGTCGTCGATGTTCGGCACCCTTCGGAGCGCGATCTGCGAGCCGGGCAGAAACGCGTCGACGCCCATGATGTCGACCGTGACACCGCCCTTGATCTTCCGAGCCAGCATCCCTTCGACCGGCTCATCGGCCTCATGAGCCTCCCGGATCTTCTCCCAAACACGCAGGAAGTCGGCTTTCTTCTTGGAAAGGACCACGATTCCATCGTCGTCCTCGAGACTCTCGAGAAGAACCTCCACTTCCTGGCCCGGCTCGATCGAATCACGATCCTTGAACTCGTCGAGTGGGACCGCTCCCTCACTCTTGAAGCCGAATTCCAGGATGACCATGCTCTCGGTCACCCTGAGAACCTTCGCGTGAACGATCTCGCCCTCCCGGAACTCCCCCATCACATCGGCGTGATCGGAGAGCAGGGCCTCGAAATCCGCTGCGGATATGTCGAGAACTTCCTCGCCATAAGAGTCCGACAGCAATTCGGGGGAGATGCCGCCCGGCGCCTTTTCGGCGACGGCTACCGCTGCCGATCTACCGTTCGTGTCTCTTGGGGGCGCTTCGGCTTCTGAAGAGGCTTCGGCTTCGCCGGTTTCGGGCTCGCTCCCGATGGGAGCTTCTGCTTCGGGGGTGGGGTCGGGGGATTGGGGTTCTAGGTCTTCGGTCATGGCTCATTCACCGGCGGATCTCGCCGGTGCCTATTGTGCCGGACACGACAGCAGCGCCCTGGTCCGGGTTGAGGGATAATAGATGAGAAACGCCGGCCCCGGCGCCGAGGGCCAGCGTGGGGAAGCTATACCTCTCCCTCAAGACCAGTCAAGTCCTTTACCCGCCTCACGATTAGGGCCACCTGCTCATCGAATGGCAGCCCCGTTGTGTCCACCTCCACCGCGTCCTCCGGCCGCCTCAGCGGGGAATGATCCCGGCTCTGATCGGATCGATCCCGTCGCTCGATGCGCTGAGCCTCTTCATCTATCTCGGCCGGGGTCGGCTCCTTTCCAGAATCCTGCAGCAGCCGTCGCCGGGCGCGTTCCTCGAGCCCCGCGACCAGGAAGATTTTCACGTCCGCGTCGGGGAAGACGACGGTGCCCATGTCCCTCCCGTCCGCCACGAGATTTCCGTGGACGCCCACACCGCGTTGCACCCCTAGCAGCCAAGCACGCACGGCCGGAAGGCTGGCCAGCGCCGAGACCCGCCCGGTAACGTCGGGACTACGGAGCTCCGAGCTGAGAAGCACTCCATCGCGACGGATGTTCACTCCGTCACCCTCCGCTTCGACCTCGATGTCGAGTTCATCCAACTGCTCGGCGCTGAGGGTTCCCCACTCCTCTTCTGGAACGCCTTCCTGGAGAAGCGCGAAAGTCAGAGCCCGGTAAAGCGCGCCCGAGTCGAGGTGCCGAAAGCCCAACTCCTTGGCCACCGCCTGGGCGGTGCTCGTCTTTCCGGATCCGGCAGGTCCGTCGAGTGTGATCACCGGGCGGCGAGGTCCGGCGGTCACCGACCCACCGCGGCGAGGTCCTCGAGCAGGCCCCAAAAGTTAGGAAAACTCACGTCCGCCACGTCCGCGCCGTCGATCTCGATCTCATTGCCCGCGAGGGCCCCGAGCACACCGAACGCCATGGCGATGCGGTGGTCGTTATGGCTCGACACGCGGCCCGTGAGCGGCTGATCTCCCCCCTCGATTTCGAGGCCATCACTCAGCTCCTCCGTCTTTACACCCACGGCCCGGAGATTCTCGGCCAGTACCCGGATACGATCCGACTCCTTGTGCCGCAGCTCGGCGGCCCCGGTAATGCGGGTCACGCCCTCGGCCCGGGCGGCCAGGACCGCGAGGACGGGAAACTCGTCGATCATGCCGGGAACCTCATCCTCACCCACGCTCGTGGCCACCAGGCTAGAGGGCAGCGCACGAAGCGAGCTCACGGGCTCACCGTCATCCTCGTCGAAGGGATCGGCACCCACGTTGGCGCCCATGCGGGCCAGTACATCCAGCAGTCCGCGGCGCGTCGGATTCATGCCCACGTGCTCGATCTCGAGTCCGCCCTCGATCCCGCCCAGGAGGGCCAGAGCCAGAAAGAACGCCGAAGACGAAAAATCACCCGGCACCTCGAGGTCGAGAGGAGTGATGCGCTCGGGGGGATCTCTCGACTCCACCCGCCAGACGCCGTCCACTTCGTGGGAGATGACCGGGACGCCACACATGCTCAGCATACGTTCCGTATGATCCCGGGAGCGATGTGGCTCGGTCACGAAGACGAAAGCGCCACTCACCATGCCCGCCAACAACACCGCGCTCTTCACCTGGGCGCTCGCAACCGGGGAGTCGTAGTCGATCGCATCGAGCGCGCCGCCCGTAACTTCGAGAGGCAGTCGGTCGGGCCCGTCCAGCTCACGAAAGATGGCTCCCATCTTGGAGAGCGGCGTGGTCACGCGCCTCATCGGGCGGCCCCGTAGGGACTCGTCCCCGGTCACGGTCACGGTCATCGGCTGACCCGCCAGAACCCCCAGCATGAGCCGAGCGCCCGTGCCGCTATTCTCGAAATCCAGCGCGTCAGACGGCTCCTGCAGGCCGCGAAGACCCACGCCCTGGATCCGCACCTCCGTTCCATTCCCGAGCAGCGGCGGAATGTCTACACCCAAGGCACGAAGCGCCTGCGCCGTCGCTTGGGGATCCTCGCCCGACAACAGACCCCGCAGTCGACTTTCTCCCGAGGCGAGTGAGGCGAAGATGAGAGCCCGTTGGGTGACCGATTTGTCCCCGGGCATCCGAATTCTTTTCACCCCTGCATCCTCCACGCCCGGGTGGCGCGCATCAACTCGGCAATTTCTTCACTCGAGCCGTCGGACAACGCTGTCCGAAGCGCGGCCAGACCAGCCTGCACGCTGTCGATCGCCAGAAGGTTCTCCTCGCTCGCCTCGTCGAACAGGCCCATCCACACATTCGGCGAACTCTCCGCCAGACGCGTCAGGTCCCGACCCCCGGGGCCGAGGTCGCTCACGCTGAGTCCGGCTTCGGCCATCGCATTCGCCACGACGTTGGATATCAACTGCGGCAGGTGACTCGCCCACACCATGAGCCTGTCGTGGGCTTCCGCGTCGATGGGCCGAACCCTCGCGCCGAGGGCCTGCCACATCGACTCCACGGCTCCGACCCGCTCGGCCTCGGCCTCTCCGCCACAAACGAACACGGTTTCACCGGAGAAGAGGTCCTCCGAAGAGGCCTCGTATCCCGAGCCGGTCCCCCCCGCGAGCGGATGACCCCCGACGAACTGGGAAGCGGCTCCGAGGCTCCGGGCCTCCCTCAGCATCGGCTCCTTGAGGCCCGCGACATCCGTGATGGTCGCATCCCCCCACTGCTCCAGATGCGCCCCCATCATCTCCTGGGCCACGTCGAGGGGCGTGGCGTAGACCACCAGATCCTGTCCCTCTACGGCCTCCTCGGCTACAGCGGCCACCGCGTCGATCACCCCGTCGGCCAAAGCCCGTTCGGCGTCGTCCCGATCCCCGCTGAA
>JBDHFN010000025.1:0-33712 GCA_039590375.1 Gemmatimonadota bacterium | reverse complement strand
TACGGTGTTGTCAGTGAAGCGGGGGGGAGCCACGTCCGCCCGCCCTGGCCGGACGGAGTCGTCTACCATGGATCGCGGCTGCTGCTCGTGCTCGCGGTGGCCGTGACGATCACCGGGCTCTTCCCACCGATGGGAGAGTCCACGCTCGGCCGATTCGAAGAGGGTATGGTTCTTTCCGAGCCGGTAATCGCTCAGGTGCCGTTCACCATACCGAAGTCGACCGCGGAGTTGCAGCGGGAGAGGGCGGACGCGGCGGCGGGCGTCCCACCCACATTCAACTACCGACCCGAGGCCGGAGACACGATGGCTGTCCGGCTCGGGAGGTTCTTCGCCCGACTCGATTCGGTCGCTGCCGGGGCCGATTCGGTCGCCTTCGGGGGCATTTCGGAGACCCTGCGAGCGGATCTGCTCGAAGCGTCCATCGTGATCAGTCCGGGGCAGGCCCTCCTCCTGACGGACGAAGGGACCCGCCGGCTCCTGAGTACCACCTCGGTGTCCGGGGTCCGGCGCTACGCGGAGATGGGCGTGGTGGACGCCACCGAGTCGAGCGAGCTCACCGTGGACCGCGTCCTGATTCAGGATCCGGGAGAAGACAGCCGCCGCTCGGAGGCGAGGGAAAACATACTGGTTGGGGGAGACCTCCAGGCGCGGATCCTCAGCGACCTCCCCGCGACCAGCCCCGAAGTCAGCGAGTTGCTTCGGCTGATCATCATCAGCCACACCGTGTATTCCCTCGAGTTCGACGCCGAGGTCACCGCCGGCGACCGTGAGCAGGTCCGGCAGGCGGTTCCCGAATCGATCGGCAACGTGGTTCAGCAGGAAGCGATCGTGCGGGCGAACGAGCCCATTACGGATCTGGATCTGGCGCGCTTGAGCGCGTACGAGGCCGAGTTGCGCCGGCTCCAACTGCTCGAGGAGTCGGGCCTCCAATTCGGCTTACTCCTCGGAGCGTTCCTCCTGAACTTTTCGCTCGTCGCCGTGTTCGGAGCGCTGATCTTCTTCTTACGGCCGGCGATCTACGGATCCCTCCGGTGGCTGGTCCTACAGTCGGCTCTGGTGGTCATCTACTTCATCGTGGCTCGGGTGATCGCCTCCAACGGCCTGGCGCCCGAGGCGCTCCCCATAACTTTCGTGGTCCTGGCGCTGGCGATCCTCTG
The DNA here is from genome assembly GCA_039590375.1 of Gemmatimonadota bacterium. GTDB lineage: Bacteria > Gemmatimonadota > Gemmatimonadetes > Longimicrobiales > Gaopeijiaceae > UBA822. The sequence continues at coordinate 32,555 of JBDHFN010000025.1, read as the reverse complement.
GGATTCCAGAGTCGCCCTGGTGATGGGGCTGGTCTTGGCAGGCCTGACCGTCGCCCAGCCGGCGTTCGCGGACACGGACGTTCTGTTTCCGCTGATGGTCGGCGGTGCGGCCGCGGCCATGTGCGTCAGGGTCGTCCGTCGCAGGGCGCAGACGTGGGTGTTCGTGGCGATCATCACAGGAGCCTATGCGATAACGCTCCTGGCGCTGAGCCTGGTGGGAGAACGGTCCGCAGCGGACTTCGCCGTCTCGATGACCTGGGCGGGCTCGAACGCGGCGCTGAGCGCGATCATCGCCATGGGCTTCGTTCCCGTGTTCGAGTGGTTCACGGGCATCACGACGGACCAGACGCTCCTCGAATGGGCCGATCCGAACGCGCCGCTCCTTCGTCGCCTCTCCCTCGAGGCCCCGGGGACGTACGCGCACACGATCAACGTCGCCAATCTTGCGGAGCTGGCCGCCAACGCCGTCGGCGCTCACGGATTGCTTTGCCGGGTCGGTCTGTACTACCACGACGTCGGCAAGGTGCTCAAGCCCCACTACTTCGTGGAAAACCAGGTCGAGGGCAGGAATCCCCATGACAAGCTGAAGCCCGACACCTCGTCGGCCATCCTGATCGAGCATGTCGTGGAAGGACTTCGGCTCGGGAAGGAAGCCGGGCTCCCCGAGGTCATTCAGCGATTCATCACGGAGCATCATGGGACCCAGCTCATCGCCTACTTCTACAGCCGGGCAAAGGAACAACTCGGTGAAGAGAACGTCGACGAGGCGGATTACCGTTATCCCGGGCCGAAGCCACAGTCGAAGGAAACCGCCATCGCCATGATGGCGGACTCGATCGAGTCCGCCACGCGGGTACTTCAAGAGCCCACGCCCGAGCGGGTTCGGGATCTCGTGGACGGGATCATCGGGAGCAAGCAGCAGGACGGCCAGCTCGACCAGGCGCCGCTGACGATGCGCGAAATCACCACCCTCAAGGACACGTTCGTGAAGGTGTTGAGCGGCATTTATCACCACCGCATCGACTATCCCACCACCAAGCACTTGACCGACGCTCCCGACGAGGCTCGCGATGAGGCTCAGGCGGGGGAATCCGGTATCGAGGCACAGCGGGTCCCCGTGGGAAGTGACGTGCCGGAGGACGCCGGCGGATCCGACGAGGAGGGCGCCGGGGGCACCAGCGAGCAGATGGAACTCGGCGACGTAACTCGGTCCTAGAGGGGTGATCGAACAGGGGGGCGGGTCGCGCACATTGGATATCCAGGTCTCCGGAGAGTCTTCTGCAGGCGTGTCGAAGGATTGGCTGCGCTCGGCGGTCTCTCTGGTCCTGCGAAGCGCGGGGCTCGGCGAGGGAGAGATATCCCTTACGCTCCTGGATGACGACTCCATCCGGGAGTTGAATCGTACCTACCTGGGCAAGGACGTCCCCACCGACGTCATCTCCTTCGCACTCCATGAGGGGGACGAGGCGGTGCTCGGTGATGTCTACGTCGGATACGAACAGGCGGCGATGCAAGCCCTGGAGGCCGGCATCTCGGTAGAAGAAGAGCTGGCCCGCCTGTCGATCCACGGGACCCTGCACGTTCTGGGGTACGACCATCCGGACACCGAGGCTCGCGCGTCCAGCGAGATGTACCTTCTCCAGGAGCAGTTGGTCCAGAGGCTACTGGACGAAGCGATCTGAAGACCCCACTCTCCGGGGCATGACCACCAGCCCGACCAGCGAATCCCTTGTGCTGCAGGAGCGGATCGCCGCTCTGATCGGCGAGGGCGACGTTCCCAGACTCGAGGCGATGCTCAAGGAGCTTCACCCGTCGGATATCGCCGACGTGTTGGAGTCGCTCGGCGACGAACTTCGCTTGGCCCTGGTTCGTGCGCTCCCGACCGAGCTGGCATCGGAGACGCTCGCCGAGATAGCGGAGGGCGAAGTCCGGGCCGAGCTCCTGACCGCCCTGGCTCCCGCCGAGGGCGCCGAGCTCCTGCACGAGCTGTCGGTCGACGACGCCACGGACCTGGTCGGCGAGCTCCCGCCGGAGGCGCAGGATCGGCTTCTCGCCGAGCTGCCCACGGAGGAGGCGGGTGAGATCCGCGACCTTCTCCAGTACGACGAAGATACGGCTGGAGGGATCATGACCACTGCTCTCGTGTCGGTGCTCGGCCACATCACGGCGGGTGAGGCGATCGAGGCGGTGCGTTTGCAGGGGAGGGAGGTGGAGGACTTCTACACCGTGTTCGTGGTCGATGATGACACCAGGCTGCTCGGCACCGTGCCGTTGGACGACCTGATCCTATCCGACACCGAGAGTCGAATCCGAGACCTGGTCGAGCCCACGGTCGCGTCCGTGGTCCCGGAGGCGGACCAGGAGCAGGTCGGGCACATGATTTCCCGCTACAACCTGGCGTCCATCCCCGTCGTTTCCGAAGACGGGGTCCTGCTGGGCCGCGTGACTTTCGACGATGTCATCGACGTCATCGAGGCGGAGACGACCGAAGACCTTCTCCTCTTCTCCGGCGTCTCGGAGGCCGAGGAGCTGCGCGGGACCCCGATCGAGGCGGTCCGTGCCCGGCTCCCGTGGCTCCTTCTCAACACGATGACGGCCAGCCTCGCCGCCGGCGTGGTCTGGGTGTTTCGGAGTGAAATCGCCGCCGCCACGCTCTTGGCGGTGATCATGCCGGTGGTGGCCGGGCTCGGAGGGAACGCCGGCCAGCAGGCGCTCGCCGTCACCGTACGGCGGCTCGCGACGTCGGCCGGCCCACTCGAGACGCGCGGCCGGGTCGTGGGCAAGGAGATCCTGGTGGCGTTGTTCAACGGGGGAGCCATCGGGGTCCTCGTCTCGGGAGCGGTCGCGATGCTCGCCCTGGCCATGGGGGTCGATGTACGACTCGGCGTGGTCGTTCTGTTGGCCATGTGGGGGAACATCGCCATGGCCGGGTTCGCCGGTTCGTTCATCCCCACTTTCCTCGATCGAGCGGGGCAGGATCCGGCGGTCGCCTCCACCGTGTTCCTGACGGCCCTCACCGACCTGACGGGCTTTCTCCTGCTCCTCGGGCTGGCCACGATCATTCTGTGAAGCAGAGTCTGTGATGAGTCCCTTGTGAGGAGCCTCTTCAGAGGAATCCGAGTCCTGGTCGGCCTTACGCCGTTGGTCGTGGCCTTCCTGAGAGATCGAAAGAGATGGATCATCGTCGGGTCCGGCGCGCGCCGCAGCGAGCGGCATCATCAGCGGCGGGCCGATAAGCTGGTGGCGCGGGTGGCCAAGCTGGGGCCGACGTTCATCAAGCTCGGTCAACTCATGTCGGCGCGGGCGGATATCTTTCCCGAGCCCTACCTGACAGCGATCGGCACGCTTCAGGATCAGGCCCCTCCCGATCCCCCGGATCAGATCATCGCGGTCATCGAGGGCGAGTTGGGCCGACCGGTGGACGAGGTCTTCGACGAGTTCGATCGGGAGCCGGCCGCCGCGGCGAGCCTCGGCCAGGTGCATCGGGCGGTCGTCGACGGAAGGGAGGTCGCGGTCAAGGTGCTGCGCCCAGGGGTCGAGGAACTCGTGGCCCTCGATCTCGACATCAGCTTCAGGCTTCTGTTCTGGCTCAATGTCCTCTTCCCGAACCACCACGTTCAGGCGCTCACGAACGTAGTGCGTGAGTTCTCCCATCGCGTGAGGGAGGAGATGGATTTCCGTAGGGAGTCGGAAAACATCGAGCGTTTCCAACGGTATTTCAGGAACGATCCGACGGTTCGAGCCCCCGACGTCCTGGATGAATACACGCGCCGACGGGTCCTGGTCATGGAGCACTGCACGGGAACCAAGATCGATCAGTTGCACGACAAGTTTACGGAGGGCCGCATCCGGTTCAACGATGTCATGGAGCGTCTGACGGGGCTCTACCTCCGGATGATGATGGTGGACGGGTTTCTGCACGCCGATCCGCACCCGGGCAACCTGCTCGTTCAGGACGACGGAACGATCGTGGTGCTCGACTGGGGCATGGTGCTCGATGTCCCCAGCTGGACGCGGGAGTATATCCTCGACCTCGCGCTGACGGTGGAGCGGGACGATCTGGACGGGATGATCAACGGCATGTACCGGTTGGGCATGATCAGCCCCGAAGTGTCACGGGGCGAGATCCGCGAGGCGGCCACCGAGATTCTCGCCATCATGGCCCGTGCGAGAATCTCCAATCAAGAGCGCATCGAAGAGGTCGTCCATGAGATCTTCGACACGTTTTACACGTGGCCCATCATGCTCCCACAAGAACTCGTGTATCTGTTTCGGACCTCGGTGCTGCTGGAGGGCATCGGAATCCACTACGACAAGAATTTCAATGGGTTGGCGCTCCTCAAGCGCGTCGTCCAGGACCTGAAGGGCGAGATCGTGAAGACCTCCGTGCGCCAACCCGTGGCCCTCGCGAAGGACCTGCTCGAGGAGGCGCAGTCGGCGATTCGGACCCTGGTGGACCTGCTCGGACGCGCCGAGCGCGAAGAGTTGAGGGTACGGGTCCATCCCCGAGATATCCAAGGCCAGGAGCGGTTTCTCAACCTACAGGCACGGCGCATCAGCCTGAGTATCTTTGCCACCGCCACCGCCGTCATCTCGTCCATTATCTTTATTTCGATTCGAAGCTTCTGGCTGCTCGGGGGTGGACTTCTGGTGGCTCTGCTCATGTTCGTGCTCGTGTTCTTCATCCCGACTCATCTGCTCGAGAGCCCACTCCGCCACGCACGTCGCGTCCGACCCGGTGAGCGTCTCAGATAATCAGAATGGACCCCACCGAGCCGCTCCCGGAAGAACTGGAATCGCTTCTCACACGGTTCCATGCGGGGGAGAGGACGGCCCTTGCCCGCGCGATTTCCGTGATCGAGGATGAGAGGCCCGGCTTTCAGGGATTCCTCCATCGTGTGCTCGCCGCGGAGCCTCGCGCCAGACGCGTTGGGCTCACCGGACCGCCGGGAGGCGGGAAGTCGAGCCTGATCGCGGCGTTGGCCGAGCTGTGCCGCGCCCGCGACGAGGGGGTCGGGGTGGTGGCGGTGGACCCGACGTCGCCTTACTCGGGGGGAGCCCTTCTCGGGGATCGGATCCGGATGAACGACCTGGCCACCGATCGCGGAATATTCATCCGCTCGATGGCGACCCGCGGATCGCTGGGAGGGCTGGCCGCCACGTCCAAGGAGGTCATCGACCTCATGGACGCTTTCGGGCTCGCTCGGCTTCTCATCGAGACGGTCGGCGTCGGCCAGACCGAGCTGGAGATCACCGGGGCGGCCGACACCGTGGTGGTCGTGTTGGTCCCGGAGTCGGGCGACGGAATCCAGGCCATGAAGGCGGGACTCATGGAGATCGCCGACATCTTCGTGGTGAACAAGTCGGATCGGCCAGGCGCCGATCGTGTGGTCGACGACTTGCAGACCGCTCTGCACCTCCGGGCCGGGAGGGCGCCGGACGACGCTCCGGCCCATCACGGGGTCGATCTGACAAGCGTGAAGAAGAGGGTCGAGGCCCCCGCTGCCGAGCAGGTTCCGGACGACTCGCCCGACTGGGTCATACCCGTGCTCAAGACGGTGGCGCAGACCGGCGAGGGCGTGCCGGAGCTGCTCGACGCGGTGGACCGGCACAGGGATCATCTCGCCGAGTCCGGTGAGCTGACCATCCGCCGCCGTGGGCGAGCTGCGGTGCGCGTGCGGGAGGTCACCGAGCGTTCGCTGCGCGGGGTCCTCTGGGGGAGCGAAGCGACCAAGGAGTTGCTCGACGCCGGTCTCGATCACATTCAGCAGGGTACGGCCACCCCGTACTCCGTCTCCGCTTCTATCCTGAAGGCGCTCCTGGCCTAGGATCAGGAATGCTTCCCTCCCGATCAAGGGACATTTGGGCCGATCCTGGGTAGACTTTCTCGGCCCAAATCATGGAATCGCATGTCGATCAAGGAACGCGACGTGACCGTCCCGGGCGAATTGGCCGAGCGGGTGCGCCAGCAGGAGTTGGAGCTCGAGCGTCTTACCGAGCAGCTCCGTCGTTGGGAAGAGGAGTTCGGCGCTACCCCGGCCAGGGACGCCCTTTTCAGGACGAATTCGGGGATCGAAGTAGCGCCGCTCTACACCCCGGCCGATCGCACGTCCGGGGAGGCGTACACGGACGCGCTCGGCGTTCCGGGAGGGTATCCCTTCACGCGGGGCCCGTACCCGAGCATGTATCGGACACGTCTCTGGACCATGCGGCAGTTCGCCGGATTCGCCACCGCGGAGGAAACCAACCGGCGCTACAAGTACCTGCTCGAGCAAGGCACGACGGGGCTCTCGGTGGCGTTCGACTTTCCGACGCTCATGGGATACGACAGCGATCACCCACGCTCACTGGGCGAGGTGGGGGTGTGCGGCGTGGCGATCTCTTCGCTGGCCGACATGGAGACCCTCTTCGAGGGGATCCCGCTCGATCAGGTCTCGGTCTCCATGACCATCAACGGCCCGGCCATCATTCTCTTCTGCTTCTACGTGGTGGCGGCCGAGCGACAGGGTGTGCGGCCTGAGCAGCTCCAGGGCACCGTGCAAAACGACATCCTCAAGGAGTATCAGGCTCAGCACGCTTGGGTCTTCCCGCCCGAGCCTGCGCTGCGGTGCATCATCGACATGTTCGAGTGGTGCACGGAACACGCACCGCGGTACAACCCGATCTCGATCTCGGGATACCATATCCGCGAAGCGGGGGCGACGGCGATCCAGGAACTCGCCTTCACGCTGCGAAACGGGTTCGAGTACGTCGAAAGGGGCATCGCCCGGGGCCTCGATGTCGATACCTTCGTGCCGCGCCTCTCGTTCTTCTTCGACGTCCACAACGATTTCTTCGAGGAAATCGCCAAGTTCCGCGCGGCGCGGCGCATCTGGGCCCGCTTCATGCGCGAACAGTATGGCGCCACCAACCCCGAGGCGTGGCGTCTGCGGACGCACGCTCAGACGGCTGGCGTGAGCCTCACGGCCCAACAGCCTGAAAACAACATTGTCAGGGTGGCCTACCAGGCCATGGCCGCCGTTCTGGGAGGGACCCAATCCCTCCATACGAACTCCATGGACGAGACCCTGGCGCTGCCCACCGAGAAGAGCGTTCGAATCGCCCTCAGGACGCAGCAGATTCTCGCGTACGAGAGTGGCGTTCCGAACACCATCGATCCGCTGGCGGGCTCGTACTATGTGGAATCGCTGACGGACCGGCTCGAGAGCGAGGCCCTGGAGATCTTCGACCGAATCGCCGACTTGGGCGGCGTCGTCCCGGGGATCGAGACCGGTTTCTTCCAGAGGGAGATCGCGGAATCGGCGCGCCGACAGCAGGTTGAAGTGGAGTCGTCCCGGCGCTTCGTGGTCGGGGTCAACGAATTCATGGAGGGTTCGGAAGAGGTCGCGATAGACACCCTCAAGATCGACGCTACAGTGGAAGAGCGTCAGCGCCAACGCATGGCCGATCTGAGGGCCGCGCGGGACGACGCCGAAGTGGCTCGCGCTCTCGATGAGCTGGAGAGGTCGTGCGGAGAGGGAACCAACGTGGTGCCCGGCATTCTAGAGTGTGCCCGGGCCGGCTGTACCCTCTACGAGATCCGGCACGCGATGGAAGAGACCTTCGGGAGCTACAAGGAGCCCGTATTCTTCTAGCGGGCTAAAGCTCTTCGAGAGGGCCAGATCTTCCGAGCAGATCTTCCGAGCGGGCAAGATCTTCTTCCGAGCGGGCTAGATCTTCTTCGAGCGGGCTAGATCTTGTCGATGACGTAGCTGATCCGCCAGTTGCTCATCGCTTCGGGGTCGTCCGAACCCTCGTCGGCGGGCTCGTGCAGGCCGGCCCACTCGTCCACGGGACCACGGAACTCACGCTTGTAGTGATCGAGCTCGTCGTTCGCGCTCAGCATGTCGAGCTCTTCGCCGTACAACTCAACGAGGAGGTGATCGTCCGCCTCGCCCTCGTAGAGCGTCTTGTTCAGCGTGACGTAATTCCATCCGGGCTTGTCGGAGAGCGAGTAGTGTCCCTCTTCGGGGAACCGCGTCTCATGCGCGAAGCCTTCGCCGGCCTCGCTCGAAATCCGCGAGCGAAACCTGAATTCTCCCGTTTCTTTGTAGAACGGCTCGAGGTTATCGAGAATCTTGATCCATCTGAGCGTGACACGAATCCGCGCCATCGAAGTGCTCCTCCAGCGTGGAGAGTTCAAAATTTCATGGACTGCCGGCCCGGTTTTTCGGGTTCGGCAGTGGCCGATGTTATGGCCGCAGGGCCTGTTTGTCCAGCCGTGCGGGCCGGCGGTCCTCAGCCGCCCGAGCTGCGTTGGGAAGTCCTGCACGCAGGCCACTGTTGGCCCGGAGCCAGGGGTCGCCGGGCGTTCGAGACCCGGCTCGGGTCTTCGGAGGCCATGTACGCGAGCATCGCGACCAGAGTCGCGTTGTTCCTCAGGTCGTCGAAGACGATCTTGTCGTACGTGTCGAGGTCCGTATGCCAGGTGTACTGCCGGTAATCCGGATAATCCGATAGAAGCCGGAACCCTTGGGCCCCTCTGCAGATGAGCGACATTTCGTCGCTGCTGCCGGTCTCGGGCACCACCTCGAAATCGAGCTCGGCGTGCTGCGTGATATCCCGCGGGATCACGCTCACCCAACGGCGCCAGTTGTCAGCCGCTTCGGGGAATTCCTGCATGCGAAACATCTCGATTCGCCAAGTGCCGTTGTCCTGATTGAACGCGGCCTGGAGTCCGTCCACCACTTCAGGGTGATCCTCGGCGAACGCCAGCGAGCCGTTGGTCCCTTGTTCCTCGCCTCCCCAGTGTGCCACCAGAATGGTCCGCCGTGGCTGTGGGTAGACCTCCTTCAGGATGCGCATGGCCTCCATCATCATGATCGAACCCGTTCCGTTGTCCGTTGCGCCCGAGGCGCCATCCCAGGAGTCGAAGTGAGCGTTCAGAAGGACGTACTCATCGGGCAACTCGGTGCCCCGGAGCTCGCTGACGACGTTGAACACGGGAACCTCGCCAAGGAATTCCGCCTCCGCGTCGACTCGGAGCACCGGGCCCTGATCGTTCGACGCCAACCGGTGCACGAGTCCGTAGTCCTCACAGCTCAAGTGGAGAGACGGCACGCGGGCCGTGTAGGTAGAAAAAATCTTGTTGGCTCCCCATCCGTTCGACCAACGGGAGATGATGATTCCGGCCGCTCCCGCGCCCTCGATCCCCTGGGCAATGCGCCCGAGACCACCGGCGCTCCGGACGCTGGCGCTCCACTCGCCCACAACGCGTTGCTGAAGCGCCTGCATCCGGCCCTGGGATTCCGGGGTGGCCAGGGCCGCCCAGCTCTCGGGCGCACGGCAGGTGGGCTCGGCGTACCAGAGCGCGACGAACTTCTCGGCGACGCTGGGCAGCCAAGCCTCGAAATCGGCCTGATTCCTGAACAACGGCATCGCGATCACCTCGCCCTCGACGGGGCCATCGGTGCCAGGGCTCCAGGCGAGCATCGTTCCATTGAGCGTGCGCTTTCGCGGTGCCACGAGATCGATATGCGTGTACCCGCGGTCCCATCCCCGCCACGTACCGTACTGCTCTGCCCGGACCGGGACGTCCCAGCTCTCGTACGTAGACGTGGCCCACTCGACCGAGCTGGCCTGACCGGGGCTTCCCGAGAGGCGGGGACCGACGGAGTCGAGCAGAACCTGCGCGAGCCGCTCGACTTGCGAGTCGCCTTCCATGCCCTGAGCCCAGATCGCCCGGATGATCGGGTCGTCGGTCGGGAAGTCCTGAGCCCTCACTTCATCCGTACCGTGCCACGACGCGAGCGCGGCGGCGAACGAGAAAACGAGAAAGCGTGACGAATTCATCCGGTTCTCCTCATGAGCGGTCGGCGGTCGGGTCCTGCAAGCTACCGTTGCTCTGGCGAGATCGGTAGCTTTTCGCATGACTACCGTGCGCTTTTATCTTGCGGTGATCCTGGTGGTCTCTGTCCCCCCCGTCGTTGCCTTCTGGTGCGCTGCCCACACGATGGTTGCGCTGTGGCGCCGGGTCGGTCCGTGGGTCGCATACTCTGTGCTTCTCGCCATGGTGTTCGCCCTAGGTTGGGGTTGTTTCCTCATTCGGGGCGTCCTGATGGGGCGGGATCTGGGGACCCATGCGTTGCCGATCGTCTTTGGACTCTTGCTCTATGGGGTCTCGGTGGTGCCCGAGATACAGATCAGGAAGTATTTGACGCTCCCCACGTTGGTGGGATACCCCGAGCTCGCGCCGGAAAGAGCCGAGAGTAAGCTTCTGACGGAGGGTATCTACGCGCGGGTGCGGCATCCCCGGTACTCGAGCACGCTCGTGGGCATGACCGGGTTCGCGCTGCTCACGAACTATTCGGGTGTGTATCTGGTGGTTGCCCTGACTCTTCCGGCGATCTACCTGATCACCATACTGGAGGAGCGGGAGTTGCTCGTACGCTTCGGTGACGAGTATCGACGATACCAGGAGGAGGTACCGCGCTTCCTGCCCCGTGTCAGGAGAAATCAATGACGTCGCAGGAAGGGAAGATCCGCATTCTCGTGGCCAAACCCGGGTTGGATGGTCATGATCGCGGCGCCAAGGTCATCGCGGCGTCCTTCAGGGATGCCGGCTTCGAGGTGATCTATACCGGCCTCCATCAGACCCCCGAAATGATCGTCAACGCGGCGGTTCAGGAGGATGTCGACGTGGTGGCGCTGTCGGTTCTGTCGGGGGCCCACATGACGCTTTTTCCACGTGTCCTGGAGCTGTTGAGGGAGGAGGGCGCCGATCGTGTGCTGCTCACCGGGGGCGGAATCATTCCCGAGGAGGACATGGAGGCGCTCGAGGAGGCGGGGGTGGGGCGCCTGTTCGGCCCGGGCACTCCGACCGCTGAGGCCATAGAGTACATCCGTGAGTGGTCCTCAACGCGCGAGGAGCGGGTCTGACATGAGCAAGGGCGCCCATCTGATGGGAAGGATCTGGGCGTTCTTCCTCGGTGCTGCGCTGGGTCTCGCGGGCATCTTTCTGGACATCTCCTGGTTGGTGACGGCGGCGCTGATCGTGTTGGCGGGTGGCGTCTTGCTTCGAGTGTGGGCGGTCCGCGCTTCCCGAGGGGCGAACGCTTCGCCTGGGGGGCAGGCGCCCCCGGCGCCCGAGCCCGAGCCCTAGCCTCTCCGCACCGACGGCCGGTCTCTCCAGGGGACCTCGACGGCCAGGCTCTCCAAGCCACGAGCGCCGGCCTCGCCAGGCCTCGCAGTCCCTCGCCGGGCCGCACAATCCATGGATTCGCCCGGAGTCCGATACGAGGGTTCCGGATGCCGCCCGAACCGGTCGACGCCCGTCGCATCCTCCGCGATCACTTCGGATTCTCGTCGTTTCGCGACGGCCAGGAGCGCCTCGTGGACGCCGCGCTGGCGGGTCGGGATGCGCTCGGCGTGCTTCCGACGGGCGGGGGCAAGAGCCTCTGCTATCAGGTTCCGGCGCTGGCCCTCCCCGGGCTCACCCTCGTGCTGAGTCCCCTGATTTCGCTCATGGAGGATCAGACCCAGCGCGCCCTGAGCGCCTCCATTCCCGCGGCGTTCATCACCAGCGCGCTGTCCGCCCGTGAGCGACGCGCAGTGCTGAGCGACGTGGTGAGTGGTGACATCAAGCTGCTCTTCGTGGCGCCGGAGCGTCTGGAGACACCGGGCTTCATGGACACGCTCGGGACGGCCGGAGTCTCGCTCATCGCCGTGGACGAGGCGCACTGCATTTCAGAGTGGGGGCACGACTTCAGGCCCTCGTATCGTCGCCTGGGCTTGCTGCGCCGCAAGCTCACGGCGCCGGTCATGGCCCTCACGGCGACAGCGACACCGAGAGTGCGTGAGGATATCCTGGACGTGCTTTCGCTCGATCGGCCGATACGGGTCGTGGGGTCGTTCGATCGTCCGAACCTCGGTTGGTACGTCGAACGGGCGGATGGGCATTCGGCCAAGATGAGTGCCATCCGACGCTTCGGTCGGTCCGAGCCCGGCGGGGCGGTGATCTACGCCGGTACGCGCCGCGTCGTCGAGACGATTCGCTCCGATCTCGCTCGGCTCGGGGTACCCACGGCCGCCTATCACGCCGGGCTGGAGCCGGAGGCGCGAAGCCGGGTGCAGGAGGCTTTCCTGAGCGGAAAGATGCGCAAGGTGGTGGCCACCAACGCGTTCGGAATGGGAGTGGACAAGAGCGACGTTCGTCTCGTGCTCCACTACCAGATGCCCGCGACCCTGGAGTCGTACTACCAGGAGGCGGGCCGCGCCGGCCGGGATGGGGATGCCGCCCGTTGTATCGCTCTCTGGGGAGAAGACGATCAACGCCTCCACACGGCCTTTCTGGACCGGTCTCGCCCGCCCGTCCCCCTCCTCAAGCGAGCTGTGCGGGCCCTCCGGCGCACCGTCGGAGCGGGCGAGCGGGGCTCGGTCGAGGCCGGCCATCTCCTCCGCGCCGTGGGTTGTCCCGAGGAGGACTTGTGGCCACTCGTCGCGGCCTTGGAACGCCTCGGCGCGGTTCGCGTCTACAACCAGCCGGATCAGACGGGCGCCGAATCGCACCCGATCGGGCAGATCCTGGATCTGGGAGTCCGCGCCTCGGTTCCGGATTGGTCGCGGGCACAGCGGCTCCGTGAGGCGGGCATCGAAGGCCTGCGGGCGGTCCGAGGTTACGCTACCAGGCCGGTGTGCAGGAGGCGCTCACTGCTCAGCTACTTCGGTGACGAGACGCCAGGGTGCGGCGGTTGTGACGTCTGTGAGACGCGGGCTGTAGGGACCGACTCGAAGTATCGAGGGGTATATCGAGCTTCATGATCTACAAGCCGACGGTTAGCTTGGAGTACGCTCGAGTTCTGGAATTCGGGCATAACAATATTCGAATGATCGCGAGCACCTATCACGCAGCTTGGCCAAAGGGTCGGTTTGCGGGGACAGTGAGCTCGCGAACGAATCCAACGTCTGATCACTGGGCGACGACTCATCAATGAGATGTCGGCCATGACGGCGACGGAATAACAGGGAAGTCCACTCGGGCCGCTGGCCCGCCATCACGGGCTCAGTCTGAAGCCGACTCCGCTCCCCCGAGGCTAGAAGGGGGGCGGCGCCGGGACAGGTTGAGCGCACGGCGGGATTGGTCGTGAGGGACCGACCGGGAGAAGAAATATAGTGAGGAGAGAAATCCTCGTGAGCGCGAGCGCCCACGAATCGTGGGTGGCGCTCATGGAAGACGGGCAGTTGGTGGAGATGATGCTCGACCGGGCCGACGAAGGCCGACTGCTCGGAGACATCTACCTGGGCAAGGTGGAGGCCGTCTTGCCCGGCATTCAGGCCGCTTTCGTCGACATCGGTACGGACAAAGCCGGCTTCCTCCACGCCTCCGATCTCGAGGCGGAGGACGACGACGACGAGAACGGCGGTGGTGGGGGCGGCGGCCGGCGCCGGCGCGACCGCAAGTACCCGCCCATCCAGGATCAGATCAAGAAGGGCCAGGAGATCATCGTCCAGGTCACCAAGGAGCCCATGAGCACGAAGGGGCCCCGCCTGACCGCCGAGATATCACTCCCTGGACGATTCCTCGTCTACATGCCGGGGTCCTCCCGGGTGGGCGTGAGCCGCAAGATCGAGGACCGTGAGGAGCGCTCACGCCTCCGCAAGCTCGCCAAGGGGGTTCTTCCCAAGGACAGCGGCGGCATCATCGTTCGCACGGTGAGTGAGGAGCTCAATCAGGAGACCTTCGAGAAGGACTTCAAGCGCCTCAGCTCCAAGTGGCGGAAGATCCAGAAGAAGAGGGAGGGAGTGAAGGCTCCGTCCCCCCTTCACGGTGAAGCGAAGCTCATCAGCGGGGTGATCCGGGACCTGTTCAGCAATCGTTTCGAGTCGATCACGGTGGACAACAAGGGGATCTACAACGAGATCCTCCAGTACGTGAGGGAGGTGGCTCCAGAGCTCAAGGATCGCGTGCGGCTCTACGAGGGCTCCGAATCACTCTTCGACGAGTACGGCGTCGAAGAGGAATTTCAGTCCACGCTCCAGAAGAAGGCGACGCTCAAATCGGGCGGATACCTCATTATCGAGCCCACCGAGGCGCTCGTCTCGATCGACGTCAACACAGGGCGCTACAAGGGGAAGAAGGATCCCGAGAGCACGATCCTGAAGACCAACCTGGAGGCCACGCGAGAGATCGCGCGCCAGCTTCGATTGAGGGATATCGGGGGCATCATCGTGTGTGACTTCATCGACATGGACTCACAAAAGAACCGCGACAACGTCCTGAACGAGCTGCGGACCCATCTGGGCAGGGACCGGGCCAGGACCAAGGCGTTCGAGGTCTCCAACCTGGGACTGGTCGAGATGACCAGGCAGAGGGTCCGCCCCTCGTTGTACCAAACGCTCACCGCCGAGTGTGATCACTGTGAGGGGACTGGCCGCGTGTATACGCCGGCCACGGTCATACGCCAGATCGAGCGGAGCATCCGTCGGGTTTCGGTGGAGGGGGGCGAAAAGAAGCTCTTGATCCGGATGCACCCGGAGGTCGCGCTGCGCATCATAGAGAAGGAGCCCGACTTCATCCGGAAATTGGGCCAGTCCACCAGCTTGAAGCTCGACATGAGCGACGATCCACTCCTTCGGGAGGACGAATTCAGGCTTCTTTCCGGCCCCGCGCAAACCGATGTCACCTCGAGGTATGCGGCGGCGTGACGAACCGGGAGTAGCGGTTCGAACCGACCCGCTACAGAACCCGAGAAGGGCTTGACCGTCAGACGGCATTCCGTGAGTTTTTTGGCTATACTCGCGTCAATCCGTAGGTCGATGAGGCAACATGTACGCAGTCTTTCGCACAGGCGGCAAGCAGTTTCGGGCGGAACCGGGCACCAAGCTCCGGATTCCCACGCTCGAGGCAGAGGAGGGCTCGACCGTCTCTTTCGACGACGTATTGATTACCTCTGATGGAGACGCGGTCTCGGTGGGCGAGCCCAGCGTGGCCGGCGCCTCGGTCAAAGCCGAGGTTTTGCGCCATGGCAAGGACCGCAAGATCATCGTCTTCAAGCGGAAGAAGCGTAAGGGTTACCGAAGGAAACAGGGACATCGTCAGAAGTTCACCGAAATCCGGGTCGCTGAGATCAAGCTCTAGCGCTCGGTTTTCCGTACGACGCTCCCGAGGAGCACCCGATGGCACATAAGAAGGGCGTGGGATCGAGCCGAAACGGCCGAGACAGCAATCCCAACCGGCTCGGCGTCAAGCGGTACGGCGGCGAGTGGGTGAGCGCGGGCAGCATCATCATCCGCCAGCGCGGGACCCGTTTCCATCCCGGACGTAATGTGGGCCGCGGGGGCGACGACACTCTGTTCGCCACGACCGACGGCGTGGTCAAATTCGAGATGCACCGGCGCCGCAAAGCGGTCTCGGTCTACCCTACCGCCTAGCTCGAGGCCAGTGTCCGCCGAGGCCCGTTTCGCAGCGACACGCTGCGAGACGGGCCCTTTCTGTTTCGGTCGCCCCGTTTCGAGTGTCCCCCATGGAGGACACTTCACCTGGATCTTTTCCCGCATCTATGACGTAAGGTGCTGAACCGACGGAGAAGCATGAAAGCTGAACCGACGGAGAGATATAGATATGCGTAAAATGAAGAGGTTGAAGAGATTATCGTCTCGCCGCTTGTCCCAGAGCGGATGGGACACGCTGCGCGGACGGGCACAGAGATCCACGGATCGGGTCCTGCAGCTCGTGGCGGTGAGCTTCACGCTGGGTGCCGTGCTCGTCGACTGGTCGCAGGTGCGTCAGCTCGCCGAGGACGTCGAGGCGAAATGGTCCAGCGACGAGGTCGTTCCGTTGCCCGTGGTTCCGCCGGTCCTGGCGGACATGGAGCGTGAACTGGCCGACGTCGAGCTGCCGATCGAGTTGAACGAAAGCGTCGAGCAGTGGAAGGTGCGGTTCGCCACTTCGGACAAGCTGGCGTTCGAGGAGACGCTCTCCCGGGCCGGACTCTACTCGGACATGATCCGGGGTAAGCTGCGGGCTCGTGGAATGCCCATGGAGTTGCTCTACCTCGCCATGATCGAATCCGAATTCCTCAACCACGCCCGATCCTTGGTCTTGGCGACCGGCATGTGGCAGTTCATGGATCCGACGGCGAGAGCGTACGGGTTGCGCATCGACGCCTACGTGGACGAACGACGCGATCCCGTGAAGGCCACCGACGCGGCCCTCGATTATTTGGCCGATCTCTACCAGCGGTACGGGTCCTGGTATCTCGCCGCCGCCGCGTACAACGCCGGCCCCACCCGCGTGACGCGTGCCCTCGCACGCCGTTCGGGCGGCCAAGAGGGGGATGAGGACCTCTATTGGGAGATCGTCGACCTCCTTCCGGTGGAGACCGCCCAATACGTGCCGAAACTGCTCGCCGCAACGTACCTGGCGCGCGACGCCGCGCTCTTCGACCTCGACGTGACCGTGGCGGACCCGTACGTGTACGACCTGGTGTGGGCGCCTGGTGGGACGTCGTTGGCCGACATCGAGGTGACGATGGGGTTGGCCCGCGATCGCATGCGAGAGCTCAACCCGCAGCTCATCCGCGGCGTGACCCCGCCCGGTAGCGTGTATCCGTTACGGGTCCCCGTTGGGCAGGCGTTCGAGGCGATCGCCGCCATGGCCGCACCCCATCGCCGTGGTGCTCTAGCGGACGACTAAGAGCCTGGCTGAATAGCGGCCGGGCAGGGTGGGACTGGGCGGCGTTACCCCTCGGCCGTCTCGGACTCCGAAGGACCGGGCCGCGCATCCGAGCGCCCGGGCGGCTCATCCGAAGATCCGCGCTCGCTCTGTGTTTGGCGGGCGGACGAGATGATTCGCCAGATCACGTCCCTTGTGAGTTCTTCGTCCACTCCCAGGGCCCTCGATCGCTCCGCGACACGCCGTACGACGCGGGCCTCCCGTGCTGGATCGAGGACCGGAAGGCCGAGCGACTCCTTGATACGACCGACGTCGAGGACCAGGGTCCGGCGTTCCCCGATCAGTCGAATAATCTCATCGTCGACGGCGATGATCCGCTCCCTCAACTCCTCGAGCCGTTCCTGGGGCGGGGCGGTCGATTCCGAATCACTTCTCATCCGACGGGCTATCCTCCCTCATCCGACGGGCTATCCGCCTTCATCTGACGGGCTATCCTTCTTCCACTTGTAGAAACCCTCTCCGGATTTCTTTCCGAGCTTGCCCTCCCCGATCATCTGCTCGAGAAGTTGGGGTGGTCGAAATGCCTCCGATCCCAGGGCGTCGTATAGATACTTGGCTGCTTCCAGCTGGACGTCCAGCCCCATGATGTCCGTGAGTCTCAGGGGCCCCTCCGGATGGCCGTGCCCGAGCACCATCGCGCTGTCGATGGCGTCCACGCTGGCGACGCCGGCTTCGACCAAGCGGATCGCCTCCAGGCACTGAACCGTCGCCAAACGCGATGCCGCGAAGCCCGGGGAGTCGCGCACGAGGATCGGTTTCTTGCCGATCGCCTGGACGAAGTCGATGACCCACGCACGGGTCACTTCGGAGGTCTCTTCTCCCCAGACGATCTCCACCAGTTCATTCTCGTGGACCGGGTTGAAGAAGTGGATGCCGATGAACCTGGCCGGATGTTCCATCCCGTTCGCCAACTCGGAGATGCTGAGAGAAGACGTGTTCGTGGCGAAGACGGTGTCTTCCCCCACCCTCTGGTCCAGGAGCCTGAACAAGCCACGCTTGATATCCATCGATTCTGGAGCCGCCTCGATGATCAACTGGGCGCCTTGAACGGCAAAAGCCAGGTCGGAGCTTCGCTGGATTCGGTCCAGCGCCGCCTTACTCTCTTCTTGGGTGAGGTTTCCCTGGGAGACGGCCCTTTCGAGTTCCGTCCGGATCAGCTTGAGTCCGACGTCGACGGCGCCGAGGTCCACGTCGTACAGGACCGTTTCGAGACCGCCCAGCGCGCACACATAGGCAATCCCGTGCCCCATGGTACCGGCTCCGAGGACGGTGACACGCTCGAAGGGTTGGGTCATCCGCGCCCCGTCGTGATGATCGGTGATCAGCATTGTCGAACCCAGTTCATCTGCCGGGGGGGACCTCTATTCTGCGAGGATTCTAGCCCGAATCGACCGATCGGTAAACCTGAACGGGGTCGGATGAGTTACTTTTAAGACTCGGGTTCCGGTCGTACCTTGAGTCGTTCGAGACGATGAGCGACCCCGAGGAGGGGAATGCCATGCCACGAAGCTATCTGACCGCCGCCGCCCTGCTGTTCGGGGGATTTCTTGGCTGGCCACTGCATATGCACGCTCAGGACGCTCCACAGGTGTTCAGGGTGCCGGTGACGGGTGTGGTGGAGATGGGACTGGCACCGTTCATCGAGCGTGCCATCCGCGAAGCTGAGGATGCCGGCGTCAGCGTCGTCGTGCTCGATGTCGATACGCCTGGTGGACGCGTCGACTCCGCCGAGCGCATTGCGGATGCGATTTCTGATTCCAGCGTGCCGGTCTACGCCTTCGTGAACCGCCGAGCGTTTTCGGCGGGAGCCCTGATCGCCCTGGCGACCCGTGGCATCTACATGAGGCCTGGGTCGGTCATAGGCGCCGCGACGCCCGTGAATGGCGCCGGGGAGAAGGCTCCCGAGAAGATCGTGTCCGCGATGCGAAGTGAAATGCGTGCACTCGCCGAGGCGCATGGCCTCGATCCCAGAGTCGCGGAAGCCATGGTGGACGAGTCCTTGGCCATTCCGGACGTCGTGGAAGCCGGGCAGCTCCTCACGCTGACGACGGAAGAGGCGGTGCGCATCGGGTACGCGAACGAAACAGAGGACTTTACCACGTTACTCGACGAGCTCGGCCTGGCCGGGGCCGGAGTCGTGGATGTCGAAGTGAATTGGGCCGAACGGTTCGTCCGGTTCTTCTCGCATCCGGTGGTCTCCCCCTTCCTGCTGACGCTCGGCTTCCTGGGGCTCATCATCGAAATCAAGACGCCGACCTTCGGGCTCGCGGGGCTGGCCGGCTTTCTTTCTCTGTCCCTGTTCTTCGGATCCCATCTGATTCTCGGCCTGGCAGGCTTGGAGGATTTGCTCCTGTTCGGGGCAGGGGTCCTGTTCGTTGTCGCCGAGGTCATTCTGATCCCCGGATTCGGCGTCTTCGGCATTCTCGGCATCGCTGGCATCGCGGGCGGCGTCTACATGAGCCTGCTCGGCAGCCTTCCCACCATGCAGGACTTCAGCCGGGCGGGGGGAGTGCTCAGCACGACCTTGCTCCTCCTGTTGGTTACCGGATGGGCGCTCCTGCGACACCTCCCGAAGAGCAACAGGCTGTTTCAGTCGGGGCTCTTCCTCGGCACGCGCACCGACCGAGCCATCGGCTACGAGTCCGCCGAGAGAAGGAGCGACCTGGTCGGCGCCGAGGGTGTCGCGGCCACCGATCTTCGACCCTCGGGCGTCGGCATCTTTGGTGACGAAAAGGTCGATATCGTGTCCGAGTCGGAGTGGATCGAGGAGGGCACGCCCATCCGGGTGGTGAGCGCGGAGGGATACCGCCAGGTGGTTCGCCCTGTCGGCCCCGTTGCGGCAGGGTCACCCGACGAGGAGCAGCCTGTCGAGGCGACGTCCGATGAAGCACAGTCTGACGAAGCACAATCTGATGAAGCAAAGTCTCAAGCAGAGTAGTCTCGAGTAGCCAACCCTCAACTCTTCCGGGTCGATCCTTCGGAGACTCCGTCCGTGAGGTCAGCCGGTTCAACGAAAGGAACTCTGGATGGAGCAACTCGACATCTTCAGCCTGTTCGTACTCTTCATGGCTGTCATGTTCGTCTCGGTCATCGTGTGGGCCGTTCCGGTACGTTTGTGGGTCGAAGCGATATCCGCCGGCGTGCGTATCGGGATCGGGTACCTGGTGGGGATGCGTCTTCGTAAGGTGAGCCCACCGGCGGTGGTTCGCCCTCTGATCTGGGCGACCAAGGCGGGCATCCCCTTGAGTGTGAACGACCTCGAGGCGCATTACCTCGCCGGAGGGCAGGTGGATCGAGTGGTTCGTGCGCTCATCAGTGCCGACAAAGCCAACATCGAGCTGGGATTCCAGCAGGCGGCGGCCATCGACCTGGCGGGCCGCGACGTCTTCGAGGCGGTGCAGGTTTCGGTGAATCCGAAGGTGATCAACACACCCAAGGTGGCCGCGATGGCGAAGGACGGCATTCAGCTCATCGCCCAGGCCCGCGTAACCGTACGGGCGAACATCAACCGCCTGGTGGGTGGCGCCGGCGAGGACACCATTCTGGCTCGAGTCGGGGAAGGCATCGTGTCCTCGATCGGTTCCGCGAATACCCACAAGGAAGTCCTCGAAAACCCGGACGCGATCTCCAAGACGGTCCTCGCCAAAGGACTCGACTCGGGAACGGCCTTCGAGATCCTTTCGATCGACATCGCCGACGTCGACGTCGGGAAGAACATCGGCGCCGACCTCCAGACGCATCAGGCCGACGCCGATAAGCGCGTGGCGCAGGCCCGGGCCGAGGAGCGCCGCGCGATGGCGGTGGCCCAGGAGCAGGAGATGAAGGCGAAGGTGGTGGAGATGAGATCGGAGCTGGTGAAGGCCGAGGCCCAGGTCCCCCTCGCGCTGGCCGAGGCGTTCCGTCAGGGGCACATGGGGGTCATGGACTACGTGCGCTACAACAACATCCAATCCGACACGTCCATGCGGCAGGCCATTGCCAGCACGGACGAAGTGGATGCAGAGCCACTGGCTTGAGTGGGAGTCGAGACACAGATGAGTATCGGGGCGGGGGTGAGTATGGAGGTGCCGCATGGATGAGGGACTGATCCAATTCCTGGTCATCGCCTTCTTCATCATCGTCTCGATCATGGACGGAGCCGCCCGGAAGCGGCGCAAGGCGGCGCAAAGCCTAGGGCATCCACCCGAAGCGTTCGGGATTCCGGAAGCGGACGACGATTCTGGTGAGGAGCCTTGGTCGCGCGAGCTATCGTCCCGGTCCTCGGAGGGACCGGCTCGGACCTCCGAGAGAGTGGCTGAATCCTTCGATGGAGCGACTGAGTCCGCAACTGAGTCCGCAGAGGGGATCGTGCCAGAGGATCTCTGGCAAGAGATCGCCGCCTTGGCTCGCGGGCAGGTGCCGGCCCCGCGCCGTGGACCTCCACAGACCCGGAGCCGGGTATCGCGGCCGGCTCGTCCACCGGACACCGACTTGGATGCCTGGACCGAGGCGCGCCAGGAGATTTCCCAGCCGGAATACGTGCCGCTGGATGAGCCCACACCGACCCCGTCACCCCCGGAGGATCTCCAGGCCGGGTATCTACACGCCGACCAGGCCGTCACCCATCGGGAACATGCTCAGGTCGCTCGCCGGGTCCCGCCTCTTCCAGCGGAGCCGCACGAGTTTGTGCCGCACTCCGCTGAGCTGCCGGGCGGGCCACAAGCACAGGTTCGCCGGACCCCGAAATCGGGGAGCCTGCTGGCGGGGGTCATGCGCGGCACCGGGCGCTCGCTGCGGGAGGCCATCGTCCTTTCCGAGGTACTGAATCTTCCGTTGGCACTACGGGATTCGGACCGGGAGCTTCCTGGCGGGGACTGAGGCCGCTCGGACGTGTCCTACATCTCGCCCGAGGCGATCCTCCGCAGCACCGTGTGCAGAATCCCACCGTTCCGGTAGTACTCCACGTCCACATCCGAATCCAGACGCGCGACCGTGTTGAACGTCGTTTCCCGTCCGTCATCCGCTCGGGCCACGACGCTCACGCGGGCGTGAGGCTCCAGTCCCTTCGAAATCCCCAGGATGTCGAACGCCTCTCTTCCGCTCAGGCCGAGCGACTCCGGGGTGTCGCCCTCCTCGAACTGAAGCGGAAGCACACCCATGCCCACCAGATTACTGCGGTGAATACGCTCGTAACTCTCTGCGATTACCGCTTTTACGCCAAGTAGCAGAGTGCCCTTCGCGGCCCAGTCCCGGGAGCTGCCGGTCCCGTACTCGCGGCCGGCCAGAATGACCAGGGGCGTGCCCTCGGACTGATACCGCATGGCCGCATCATAGATGGGCAGCTCTTCGCCGCTCGGGATGTGGACCGTGTATCCGCCCTCCCGGTCGTCGAGCATCAGGTTGCGGATTCGTACGTTGCCGAAGGTGCCGCGCATCATCACTTCGTGATTGCCGCGCCTCGAACCGAACGTGTTGAACTGCCACGGCTTCACCCCTCGTTCGCGGAGGTAGGCTCCCGCTGGCTCGTCCTTCGGGATCGCGCCGGCGGGCGAAATGTGGTCGGTCGTGGTCGTTTGCCCGAACATGCCCAGGATGCGAGCGCCCTGGATGTCTTCGAGCTCCGCGATGTCTGCCGTCATCCCCTGGAAGAAGGGAGGATTGCGGATATACGTGGAGTCGTCTTCCCAGTCGTAGAGGTTGTCGTCGTCGGTGGGGAGGGGAAGGGCCTGCCACAGGTCGTTGCCCTCGAAGACCTCCGCGTAGCGCCGCTCGTACATCTCGGGTGCCAGCGCCTCCTGGACGGTCTCCCGGATGGTCTCCGACTCCGGCCACAGGTCACGGAGGTAGACCGGCCCGTCCGTGCCCTGACCCAGGGGCTCGGTCTGCCAGTCGATGTCGACCCGACCCGCCAGCGCGTACGCCACCACCAGCATCGGAGACGCGAGGTAGTTGGCGCGCACCTCGGGATGAATGCGTGCCTCGAAGTTCCGATTTCCCGAGAGCACCGCCGCGACCACCAGCCCCTGGTCTCGAACGGCCTCGGAGATGGGTTCGGCGAGGGGGCCCGAGTTTCCGATACACGTCGTGCACCCGTACCCGACGACGTCGAAATGGAGTGTATCGAGATACTCCATGAGGCCGGAAGCCTCCAGGTAGTCCGTAACGACCTTCGAGCCCGGGGCCATGCTCGACTTGACCCAGGGTTTCACCTGGAGTCCGAGCTCCACGGCCCTCTTGGCCAGAAGCCCCGCGCCCACCATGACCGTGGGGTTCGACGTGTTCGTGCAGCTCGTGATCGCCGCGATCACGACGCTTCCGTCTCCGAGCTCGTACGTCTCCCCCTCCAGGTCGACCTCGACGTGGCGCGGGCTGTCTCCGTTCACCGAGAAGCCGGAGGGTAACAGGCTCGGAAGATCTCTCTTGAACGCCTGCGGAAGATCACCCAGCGCGATGCGGTCCTGGGGTCTCTTGGGGCCCGCCAGGCTGGGCTCGACGGTGCCGAGATCCATGTGGAGAACGTCCGTGAACTCGGGATCCGGTGTCTCGTCGGTCCGGAAGAGACGCTGCTCCTTGCTGATCCGCTCGACCCGTTCGACCAGCTCCGCGCTCCGCCCCGAGCCGCTCAAGTAGGCCAGCGTCTCGTCATCGACCGGGAAGAATCCGATGGTCGCGCCGTATTCGGGAGCCATGTTCGCCAGCGTGGCGCGATCGGGCAGGGTCAACTTCGACAGTCCCGGCCCGAAGTACTCGACAAAGCGGCCGACCACCCCGTGGGCGCGCAGCATCTCCACCACGTGGAGGACCAGATCGGTGGCCGTGGCTCCCTCGGGAAGCTCTCCGGTGAACTTCACCCCCACGACCTCGGGGAGGAGCATGTAGTAGGGCTGACCCGTGAGCACCGCCTCCGCCTCGATCCCCCCCACGCCCCAGCCCACGACCCCGAGTCCGTTGATCATCGTGGTGTGGGAGTCCGTGCCGACCAACGTGTCCGGGTAGGCGACGGGTGTGCCGTTCTCCACCCTGCGGTGCATCACGGAGGCCAGGTACTCGAGGTTGACCTGGTGCACGATACCGGTGCCCGGCGGAACCACCCGGAAGTCCTCGAAGGCGTGCTGGGCCCAGCGCAGAAGCGTATAGCGCTCCCTGTTGCGCTCGAATTCGCGCTCCACGTTCTGCCGGTACGCCTCGGGGGTCCCGAAGAAGTCGACCTGAACGGAGTGATCGATGACCAGGTCGGCCGGTACAACCGGGTTGATGCGATTGGGATCGCCGCCCAGCGCCTTGAGTCCGTCCCGCATGGCGGCCAGGTCGACGACCGCGGGAACGCCCGTGAAGTCCTGGAGAACGACGCGTGAAGGCATGAAGGGCAGGTCCGCGCCCGCATTGGTGGGGCTCCACTCCGCCACGGCCCTCACGTGGTCTTCACTCACGTACCGCCCGCCCGACTGCCGGAGGGCGTTCTCGAGCAGGATGCGTATCGAAAACGGCAGGCGGTCCAAGTCGGCGATACCCGACGCCTCGAGCGTCGCCAGGCTGTAGAAGGACGTGGGGCCCTCCTTCAGGTCGATCTTGGTGAGTGAGCCAAACGGATCGTTACTCATCGGGCCTCAAGTGTTATGCGTATGTACGGTTGTTATACGTATGCATGGTCGTCTGCGGCGCGGCGGTGCCCATGCTGCCGGGTGGATCGTTCTGGCGGCCGACAAGAACACAATATCAAAGGTGTTGCGTCGGAAACACCCCGGCGCCTCTTCGTACCGTCGGGTACGCGTGACGGGGCCGGGCCTCAGTTCAAAAAGCCGACCCTGGGCAGCAGCTTCAGCACTCCCCGGCCCGCCAGCGCGGCCACGATCAGCCCGATGATTCCCGAGGCCAGATTTCCGTACAGCAGGAAACCCATGCCGAAAAGCGCGCCGTACACCATTACGCAGCCCAGGAACCAAGCGAGAAGGCCGGCGGCGAGTTCTCCTTCGCCGTCCCCCCCTCCGTCGTCCGCGCGGGGAACGATCTGATCCCAGCCTCGTCCCAGTGGCTGGATCTTCGTGTGGAAATCCCGGAGCGTACCGGCATCCACCGGGGGTGTCAGGAACGTCACCACGAGCCAACCCACGGTCGTCACGGCGACACCCACAACGAGCTCCGCCGAGGGATCCCACCTCTCGAAACCGAGCCGCGCGTGGACGAACCCGAAATACACGGCGACCATGAACGAGATCACCATCGCGGAGATCTCGCTCCAGGTGTTGATACGCCACCAGAACCAGCGAAGCAGGAACACGAGCCCGGTTCCCGCGCCGATCTGAAGGAGGATCTGAAAGGCCTGCATCGCCGTCTCCAGCTGGAGGCCGACGTAGGAGGAGAGTACGATGAGCGCCACCGTCGAGACGCGGGCCACCCTGACGTAGTTCCTTTCGTCCTGATCCGGAGCCACGAATCGGCGGTACACGTCGTCCACGACGTAGGATGCTCCCCAGTTCAGGTGCGTACTGATCGTCGACATGTACGCCGCGGCGAGGGAGGCCACGACCAGACCGAGAAGGCCGGGCGGGAGGAACACGAGCATGGCCGGATAGGCCAGGTCGTTCCCGATGACCGAGGGATCGACGTTCGGAAACGCCGCAGCGAGATCACCCAGCGTCGGGTACACGATCAACGACGCCAGCGCGACCAGGATCCATGGCCACGGCCGGATGGCGTAGTGCGCGATGTTGAACCAAAGCGTGGCCTGCATCGCGTTCTTTTCATCCTTGGCTGCCAGCATGCGTTGCGCCGTGTATCCACCGCCTCCAGGCTCGGCGCCCGGATACCAGGTGCTCCACCACTGCACGGCGATCGGCACGATGAAGACCGCGGCCGCCGTCGTCGGATCCGAAAAATCGGGGAGAAACGAAAGCTTCTCAGAGACGCTCGGGTTGGTCATGAGTCCCGACAGCCCTCCCACCTCCGGTAGCCGGAGGGCGTAGACCGCGGCTGCCACGGAACCGATCATCGAGATGGCGAACAGGAGCAGATCCGTGACCAACACACCCCACAAGCCCGAACTCGCGGAGTAGATCACGGTTGCGGTGCCAGCGACGAGAACCACCGTGTACGGGCCGACGCCGAGCAGAACCCCGCCGATCTTGATGGCCGCCAGTGTCACGGTGGCCATGATCATGACGTTGAAGAACACACCGAGGTAGATGGCGCGAAAACCCCTCAGAAAGGCGGCCGACCGCCCGGCGTATCGCAGCTCGTAGAATCCGATGTCGGTCAGGACCCCCGAGCGCCGCCAGAGCTTGGCGTAGAAAAACACGGTGCACATCCCCGTGATCACGAACGCCCACCAAATCCAGTTCTGGCTGACGCCTCCCGAGCGCACCAGGTCGGTGACGAGGTTGGGCGTATCGGCCGAAAAGGTCGTGGCCACCATCGAGGTCCCGATCAACCACCACGGCATGTTGCGGCCTGCGAGGAAGTAGTCCTCTCTCCCGCCTCCCGCCCGACGGGCGAAGGACAAGCCCACGGCGAGGATCGTGACTCCGTAGAGCGCCAGGACCCACCAATCGAGTGACGATAGCTGCATTATGAGGATCGTCGCATCGAGGATCGTCGCATCAGAGGTCCCAGCCCGCCCGCGCGAGCATCCAGAGATCGATCACCACGACGACCAGGGCCGTCACGTAGAACGCCGGTGGCGTCACGATCTCGGGTGACGCGAAGAAGGCACCCCCGATGAGGGATGGCGTCCGCATCGCGTTCAGCGCCCAGATGATCCGGGCGACCCAGACGTTGTGCCAACGGTAAAGGCCCACGAACACGAACGCCGCCAAGGCCGCACCGCCGACGAGCCACGGCCACGGCGAACCGAAGCGAACGGGCAGTGTGCCGGCGTCGTGCATCGCGTACACCGCCGCCTCGTAGAGGATGGCCACGTGCAGGTAAACGAAGCCCGCTTGCCGGAACTTCAGCGCGCGTGCCGGCGGCCAGTCTTGGTTCAGCATGGCCCCTCCTGTCTTAGATTAAGCGCAAGTGTCATCGAGCCGCCCCGCCACAGAGACAGGGGGGCCGGTCGGGATTCTACGGGTTCTCGACGGAGTCGGACACCGCCGCGACTTGACAAGGCCCGATTCGACCTCGGTTATAAGTGAGTCTTGGAAGTCGAACCCGAAAGTGGGGGGACTCATGTCTTTCCGTAGCTGTACGTCACTCGCATTGGCGCTCTTCGTGTCTGCCTGTGGGCCCGCGGGCGTGTCGCTCGGCGGCGGGGGTATTTCTGCCGGTGCATCCCTCAGCGGGGGCGGAGGCGACGGGGGCGGAACGACCACCGAGGCCCAGCGTGGGGGCCCCGATCTCATTGTCCGGGCCGAGCTCCAGGAGTACACGGGCGAGAGCGCTTATCGCACCATCGAGGCCATTCGTCGGCGCTGGATACGTCCCCAGCGGAGTAGCGGCACCGCATTTGGTGCGAACGCCGTGTACGCCCGCGTCGTGATCGATGGAACCATCCGTCGCGAGCTCCGCGACCTGCAATCGATGAGCGTGGACGGCATCGAGCGCATGCGCTACGTCACGGCCACGGACGCCACCACCAAGTACGGCACCGGCTATAGCGGCGGGGTCATCGAGGTGACGACGAGGGGTCGATGACGAAGGCGAGTCGACCCTCACAGTAATTCGACAT
Organism: Gemmatimonadota bacterium; assembly: GCA_039590375.1. Classification (GTDB taxonomy): domain Bacteria; phylum Gemmatimonadota; class Gemmatimonadetes; order Longimicrobiales; family Gaopeijiaceae; genus UBA822. Next base: position 5,202 of record JBDHFN010000025.1, on the reverse strand, counting down.
CTCGCGGATACCTGGGATCAGATTCGTAGCCATGTATGTAGACGAGGATGCGCCATGACGGGAAGAGCAAGCGGCAGGGGGACCTGTCTCGGTTTTCTCGCGGTTTTCACCGCGTGCCTGGCGTCCCCCGTGCTGGCGCAGGATCGAGGCGGCGCCGTGACGGGTACCGTCGTCGACTCCGACAATCAACCGGTGAGCGACGTGCTCGTCTTTCTGGACGAAGGGCCCGTTCGGACCGCGGCGGGCGATGAGCTGCTCGGGGTGTTTGAACGGACGGGAGCGGTGGGAGCGTTTCAACTGGAGGGAGTCACGGTCGGGGCGCATCTCCTGCACTTCCGCAAGGCCGGATTCGAGCCGCGCACCTTCGACCTGGTATTCGCGCCGAACGAGGACCGCCGGGACGTAGGCGTCGTCATGATGGAAGAGGGTCGCGATCCGACCGCTACCGTCGGGGGCAGGATCACCGAGGGGGACAGTGGTGAGCCGCTCGCCAACGTGGTCGTGAAGCTCAACGGGGACGTCGTCGCGCTCACCGATGGCAACGGCGACTTTCAGCTCTCCGAGGCACCCGTCGCATGGGGCAGCAACGAGCTCGAGGTGGGTCGCTTCGCGTTCACCACTCTGACCAGCGAGTTCTGGGTCCTCAACCCCGACGAGACGCTCGATCTTACCGGGACCCTCGATCCCGTTCCCATCGACGTAGGGGGGGGCGCCGCCGATGTCGCCCGCTCGAACGTAGCTCCCCGACGGGAAGAGCGTGGGGGCCCCGATCTCATCGTCCGGTCAGAACTGGAAGAGTACCCTGGTGAGACTGCCTATCGAGTCATCGAAGAGATTCGTCGGCGCTGGGTACGCCCGCAGCGGAGCAGCAGCACGGCATTTGGCACAGAAGCCGTGTACGCTCGCGTCATCATAGATGGCGCTACCCGTCGCGAGCTCCGCGACCTGCAATCCCTGAACGTGAACGGCATCGAACGCATGCGTTACGTGTCGGCCACCGACGCCACCACGAAGTACGGCACCGGCTACTCGGGCGGGGTCATTGAGGTGACGACGAGGGGCCGATAACGGGAGCGCTCGACCTTTCTTCCACGCCGGATGCGGTTCCCTAACGTTTCGCGAGTTGGCGGTGTCCACATTCTGGGATCCGTCGCGTTTGCGGATGCGTGAAATCCGATCCATCGCTCTGAAATCCGATGGCCATGACAGCCGGTGGCCGTAGGGATCCGATGGTCGAGAAGTCCGATCCATCGCACGAAGATCAGATCCGTCGTCATGAACGTAGAAGGGGATACACCATGATTGGGAAGAGCAACCGTTTCGCCATGTGGGTGATGGGCTTGGCACTCGTCATCCCGATGGGCCTGTCAGGCCAGGGGGAGGAGGCCGACCCGTACGAGGTGGGCACTGCCCTGCCGCCCCTCGACCCGGGTAGGACGCTGGTCGACATCACGCTCGATCAGGCCCTCGCGCGAGCCCTCGGTATGAACCTGGACCTACAAGCTGCCAGGCTCGACCCCCTGATCCAGGAATATGCTCTGGAGGCCGCGGAGGCCGCGTTCAGCACGACGTTGAGCAGCACCTATGGATTCAACAGCAGCACCAACCCATCCACGAGCCAGCTCGACGGTGGCCTGCAGACCGAGACCGAACGTCAGACGTACAACGCATCCATTTCGAAGACGATGCCTTGGTACGGCGGCCGACTGAGCGCCAATTTCAACAACAATCGCACGGAGACCAACAACTCGTTCGCCACCCTGAACCCGAGTTTCCGCTCCACCGTCAGCTTCAATTACACCCAACCCCTGCTGGCCGGGCTCGCGACCGACAACGAGCGCACGGCCCTGCAGACGCAGGCGATTCAGGGCGAGATCTCGAACATTCAGTTGACCAGCGAGACGGCGATCATCGCCAACCGGGTCCAAGTGGCGTACTGGGGTCTGCGAGCGGCCATCGAGCAGATCGAGATCCAGCGCCGCAACCTGGCCCAGGCCCAGGAACTGCTCGCGCAGAACGCGATCCGGGTCCAGCTCGGCTCTCTGTCCGACCTTCAGGTGGTCCAAGCGGAAGCGCAGGTGGCCAGCGCCGAACAGTCCCTCCTCAATGCAGAGATCCAGTGGCGAAACCAGGAGCTCATCTTGAAGCAGCTTCTGGTGGGTGGTGCCGATGATCCACTCCTGGCCCAGACGCTGAATCCCACGGGCCTTCCCGTCCTCGTGCAGCAGGTCGTCGATGTCGATGCCGCCATCGCCATTGCATTGGAGCAGCGCGCCGACCTCAGACAGACACGGCAGCAAAGGGAGATCTCGGAGCTGGACCTGGCGGTGACCAGAAACAACACGCGCCCGGACCTGGACCTCGTCGCGGCCTATTCGCTCCAGGGAGTGGGCGGGGACCGGTTCGATCGATCGGGGTTGGGCGGCGATCCCGTGCTGGTGGCCCCGGGCGGTTATTTGGATGGGCTCGATGCCATCTGGGCCCGGGAAACACCCACCTGGAGCCTCACGCTGAACTTCTCCTACCCCCTCGGAAATCGGGCCGCCAAGGCCAACCTGGAGCGGGCCCAGCTACAGATGGAGCAGACGGACCTGGCGATAAGGGATCAGGAGTTGACCATCGTTACCCAGGTGACCGCCGCCGGCCTGGCGGTGAACGACAGCTTCCTGCTTCTACAGGCCGCGCAGCGTAGCCGGGAGGTCTCCGAACGTGCCGCTGAGGTCGAGGTGACCAGGTTCAGCGTGGGGGCCTCCACGAACTATGAAGTCGCGCTGGCGCAGGATGCGCTGACCTCGGCGCGGCTCTCGGAACTGCGGGCCATGTTCGAGTATGTGATCGCGTTGGCGGAGTTCGAGCTGGTGCAGTACGTGGGGGGATGAGGAGGGTCGTGGGAGATCCTCGCACGGGGGCTGAGTCCCGCTTAGGATACACGCTGCATATTTCTTAGAAGGGACACTCCCTCTCTGGGGATCGAAATGATGGTGGGTCGCGAGAGAGCGCTTAGCGCACTGATAGGCGCGGCAGCTGGAACCCTCTTCCTCTTTCCAGCCCACGGTTCGGCGCAGGATTCTCTCTCGGTTCCGTGTGCGGATGTCTACGCCTTCTCACAGGCGGAGGACCTGATTCGTTGCGCCGGGCAAGGGCTTGCCAGAGCGCAGTATGGCCTTGGACGGTTGTTCGCCGCTGGTAGCGGCCTCCCTCAGGACGACGCCGAGGCCGCACGCTGGTATCAGCTGGCGGCCGAACAGGGGCATGATCGCGCCCAGTACGACCTCGGATTGATGTACGCCAATGGCGAAGGTGTCCCTGAGGACGTTACTGAAGCCGCACGCCTCTATCGGCTGGCGGCGGACCAGGGACACACTACCGCCCAGTTCAGGCTTGGAGTGCTGTAGAGTCCGGTTTTCGCCTATATGTGGTTCAGTCTCTCGGCGGCCGAGGGCCATCAGATCGCGCGGGGGAGAATGGACAGAATCGAGCGGCGGATGACTCGTGAACAAATCGCCGCGGCCGCAAGGTTGGCCCTGGAGTGGATAGAGACGCATCCCAAGGACGGGGGCAACTGAGGGTCCCGGGGGGCCTGCGGTACTTTTGGGTCGAATCTGTAAACGTTAGCTTCTACGCCGCCAATCCCCTGATCGGGGATTCGCCGGGATGGTGGAATTGGTAGACGCACCGGACTCAAAATCCGGCGGGCTTCGGCCCTTGGGGGTTCGAGTCCCCCTCCCGGCATTGGGCTTCGATCCCGAACGGCCTCAAAGGACCCCCACGCGGGAACCTTCTTTCCGCGCCGTCGATTGAGAAGACGACCCAACCGCGAAGCAAGCGATTCCATTCTGTACCCGGCACCTTGGGGGTGGTGATGTTCACTCGACTATCCGGACTCTCGGTCATCGCGCTGGCCGTATTTCTTCCGTTGTCCCTCTCGGGGCAGGCCATCTGCAGTGCTCCACATTCGTCGCCGACCCTCTCGCAGGGCGGATCGATCACCAGCCTCTCTCCGGGGGCAGGCTGGGCTCAAGTTTCTTTGTTTCGCCAGCGATCTCTGAGCTTCTACAACCAGAATGGGGACGTGCAGGACTTTCTGGCGGCGAGCAATTTCTTGACCCGCTCGGTGTTTCTGACCGCTTCGGTGGGCCTGGTGGAGGGCGTCGATCTCTGGGCCCAGATGCCGATCCACGACCTCGATGTGAAGAGTGAGGGTGGGAACAGCGCGAGTTCCGGGGTTGGCGATTTACGGGTCGCGGTTCGCGTCACACCTGAAATCTTTGGATTCGAGGCGCCGCTGGGGCTCAGATTCGGTGGCAAGGTGCCTGGCAACACCTTCCCCGTCGACGCCACGATCTTGCCGCTCACGGAGGGTCAGAGCGATTTCGAAGTCAGCCTCGAATCCGGAACGGCTCTCGACTTCTTGCCGATCTATGTGGCGGGATGGGTGGGGTACCGATGGCGGGGGCTCAGTGAAGTGCGCGAATACAATCCCGGTGAGGAGACGTTCGGCCATCTGGCTGTCGGTGGCGCGGTGGGTGAGCTCACTCTGGAACTCGGAGCCGATGGCCTCATAGGCCAGGCACCGACGGTATCCGGACTCACGTTGGCTGACTCCGAGGCGCGCCGCCTCCTTCAGATCGTGCCCACGGTAGGGTATCCCATCGGTCCCGGTAAGCTGGAGGTGTCGGCCCAGATTCCTCTGGCGGGGCGAAACCTCCCGAATGGAACTGGGATCGGGGTAAGCTACCGCACCACCTGGGGTCTTTTCTAAGCCCTGATGTAGGCGGCGTCTAAGCCTCGACGTACGCCACGTCCGGCGGCAGTCGGGTCCGGATCCATTCGGCGAGACCCGCTGAATCCTCGGCGGGTCCAACCACGCGCTTGGGAAGGAAGTAGGCGGTGCGCCGGGTGTAGTGGAAGAGAAACATCTCCGGCGTTTCGCGGACCCGGTTCATTCCCGCCCACTTGAGTTCGGCGTTGAGTGTGTGCATGGCGATGTGGAGCCCCGAGTCGTCGAGCGTGTGCGTGATCGGGTGCCCGACGTTGGGATCACTCCGTCTTACGCGCCAAGCTTGGAGCCGCCCCGTCAGGATAGGCAGCTTCCACGTCAGCGCCGACACGATCAGGGTGAGTGGGCCGAGCCGGAGCGCCGAGTCCAGATCTCCAGCTGCCGCGGTGGCCAGGGTCAAAGAGGCGCTCAGGACCAACACC
>JBDHFN010000024.1:0-33706 GCA_039590375.1 Gemmatimonadota bacterium | reverse complement strand
CGAATGTCGTATTGACGGAAAATGTGTTCGGGCACCGGCATTGGAACCGTCGCTGGTTGAGGTGCGTGTGTGCGGCTAAAAGGCGGTTGAAGTCAGGGGGCCAGACCGATCGAGGCCGGGCCGATCACGGAGAGACCACTGACGCTCGAGCGCGCTACTTCCATGGTGGCTCCCGGGAAAATGCCGAGGTACACGATCAGGATCACTCCGGCAATCAGGGCCACGCGCATACCGACCGGTACATGGATCGTATGGACGTCGGGACCAGGGGGCGCATCCCTCATCCACATGAACCACGCCACGCGCAGGTAATACCAGTACGAAACCACTGTGGTGAGCACCAGGATCACCGAGAGGTACACCAGGTTGGCCTCCATCGCGCCCTGCAGGAGAAACACCTTCCCGATGAAGCCCCCCGTTCCGGGAAAACCGGCCAGCGACAGCAGGAACACCGTGAAGACGAGTCCCAGTAAGGGGTGCCTCCAACCGAATCCAGCGTATTCCTGGATCTCCAGACGCTCTTCTCCGTGGTCCGACACGAGGATGACGATGCCGAACGCACCGATGTTCATCAGCGTGTAGATGAGCAGGTAGAACAAGAGCCCAGCGGCGGCCGTTTCGTTCGCAGCCACGATCGCCACCATGAGGTAACCCGCGTGCGCGATACCCGAGTAGGCGAGCATCCGCTTCACGCTCACCTGAACCGTGGCAATGAGATTGGCGACCACCATCGTGAGGACCGTGAGCCACCACAGAATCACCCACCAACTCTCGTATGCGTCCACGAAAGCGACTGAAAAGACGCGAAGGAAGGCCAAGAACGCACCCGCCTTGACGGCCACGGACATGAAGGCCGTAACCGGGGTCGGGGCTCCCTCATACACATCGGGCGTCCACATGTGGAACGGAACCGCCGAGACCTTGAACGAGAACCCGACCGTGAGGAGCGCGATGCCGAATGCCAGCAGCGCACCGTGCGCGGTTCCGTTCGCGACGGACTCCGCGATGGCCGAGATGTGGGTGCTCCCGGCCGCTCCGTAGACGAGTGCTATCCCGTAGAGAAGGAACCCTGTGGAGAACGCGCCCAGCAGGAAATACTTGAGGCCGGCCTCGGCGGATCTGCCATCCGCCCGGTTGATCGCGGCCAGGACGTACACCGCCACCGACATGATCTCCAGACCGAGGAAGATGACGATGAGGTCGCGCGCCGCGGTCATGACCATCAATCCCACCGTCGAGTAGATCAGCAACACGTAGAATTCCGCCGCCTGAAGCCCCTGCCTCTGAACGTAGTTTTGACTGACCAGGATCCCGAGTCCGGCACCCGCGAGAATGATCCAGTTCGAGAACAACGCGAAGCGGTCCACTGCGATCATCGAACCCGTGCCCACCTCCGTGACCCCGTAGAGCCAACCGTTCGCCAACACGGCGGCGAGGATTCCCACCAAGGAAAGCCACCCCAGCTCGGTCGACGCCCTGGGGCCGGTGGGGCCGCGGGAACTCACGCCGACCAGGAGGATCACCATGCCCCACACCGCCAGGATGATCTCAGGCGCGAGCGCCACAATGAAATGCGCCTGATTACTGAAATCGAGTTCCATGCCGCCCTACTCCGCCGTCTCGGCGCCGGATGCAGCCCGACGGGACTCAGCGAAAGACCCAGCGAGGGACTCTCTCAAGGACTCGCTCAGAGACTCGCTGACGGCCGCGCTCGGTGGGGCCGCAGCGTACACGCGCTCGAGCACCATCTGCACGCTGGGCTCCATCCTCCGCAGAAGCGGCGTCGGGTGCACGCCGATCACGATCATGAGAGCGATCATGGGCGCCAAGATCCACAGCTCACGGCGGGACAGATCCTGCACGGCCCGGTTCTCCGGTTTTTCCAGCTTGTTGAAGAAAACGCTCTGCACCATCGGCAGCATGTAATACGCCGCGAAGATGACCCCGCTCGCCGCGAAAATGCCGATGCCGGGATGGTCCTCGAACACGCCGAGGAGCGCGAGGAACTCCCCGACAAACCCGCTTGTGCCAGGCAACCCGATAGACGCCAAAGCCGTGATTACGAACGCGGTCGCCAGCCACGGCGCCACTCGCCCGATACCACCGAATTCCTCGATCAGCCGCGTATGGCGGCGCTCGTACAGCATGCCGAGCAGGAGAAAGAGCGCCCCCGTGGAGATCCCGTGTGAGATCATGACCAGCAGTCCGCCCTGGAGCCCGTTCACGTTGAGGGCGAAGATGCCGATGACCACGAACCCCATGTGCGCCACGGACGTATACGCCACCAGCTTCTTGGCGTCCGGCTGAACGGCCGCCACCCATGCCGCGTAGATGATGCCGATGACGCCCAGCGTGAGCATGACCAGCACGACGGTCGGATGTTGAGCCGCGACGGGAAAGAACGGCAACAGGAACCGCACGAACCCATAGGTGCCCATCTTCAGCAGGACAGCCGCCAACACGACGGACCCGGGCGTCGGCGCCTCCACGTGGGCGTCGGGAAGCCAAGTGTGGAACGGGAAAACGGGAACCTTGATGGCAAACGCCAACGCGAAGGCCCCAAACAACCACATCTGCTCCACCGGTGTCAGCGGAATCTGGAGCAGGTCCACGAAGGCGAAGGACGACACGCCCAGGAGGGCCTTGCCCCGCGCGTATATGTACAGGACGCCGACCAGCATCAAGAGGGAGCCCAACGCGGTGTAGAGGAAGAACTTTATCGCGGCGTAGACCCTCCGCTCTCCACCCCAGATTCCGATGATGAAATACATCGGAACCAGCGTGAGCTCGAAGAACACGTAGAAGAGGAAGAGGTCCACCGCCGTGAACACTCCCACGACCCCGAACTCGAGAAGAAGCATGAGGGCGTAGAAGGACTTCTGCCGCTTCTGGATGTAGTTGAACGACCCGAGGATCGCGAGCGGGGTCGTGAAGGTGGTCAACATGACCATGAACACGCTGATCCCGTCGAGGCCCAGCGCGTAGTTCACACCCCACGCGGCGATCCACGGCCGGGTGCTGTCGAGTTGATACCCACCGCCGAGCGCAGGATCGTAGGCCCACCAGAGCCCCACACTCAGGACGAAAACGACGAGGCTCCAACGCACGGCCAACACCTTGGCTCGATCCTCGGAACGCCACAGTACATGGATCATCCCGAGCAGCGGAAGCCAGATCAGTGCGTGCAACACCCAGCTCTGGTACGCGAGCGCGTTCAACATCTAGAGCCAATCACCATCTAGAGCCCAATCACCGCTAAGATCACCAGCACCCCCACGGTCATGAAGAAGACATACGTGTTCACCTGACCCGTCTGGAGCAAGCTCCCCACCCACCCGATCGCCCGTGTAGCGTTGCCCACCAGATTGACGGTCCCGTCGATGATCCTGGCGTCCACGACCCGCCACAGGACCCGCGAGGTGGTCAGGACGGGATCGACCACCCACCGGTGATAGAACTCGTCCACGTACCACTTGTTGAAGAGAATGCGGGAGAATCCCGTCGGCTCGGCATCCTCCGCCGCCACGGGCACCTTTCTGCCCACCATGAGTCGCGCGGTCACCAAGACCACACCCAGAGCCGCGACGGTCGAAATGAGCCCCCACGCCACCTCCCCGCCCCCGAGCGGTGCGGCGTGCGCGAGCTCACCGAGATTGGCCTCCTGAACCCGGTGGGCCGCCTCCGTGACGGGCTCGAGCCAGAGGTGGAGCCAATCGCTCATCGGTAGAATGCCCAATCCGCCCAAAACGGACTCCCTCAGATCCGTCGAAACGTTGACCCAACCCCCGAAGACGGACAGCGCGGCCAGGATCGCGAGCGGTATCCACATGGTTCTCGGCGCTTCGTGGAGATGCTCGGCTTCACTCGGTCCGGTTCGGTTCTGGCCGTGGAACGTCATGATCATCAGTCGTGTCATGTAGAACGCCGTCAGCATGGCGGCGGCCAGCGCCATGATCCAGTAGACGGTGTAGAGGCCCTGGTACGGAGCGTTCTCCGCGCCCGCCATCGCACCCGTCATCCAGATGATCTCGTCCTTCGAGAAGAAGCCCGCGAAGGGCCAAATGCCCGCGATCGCCAACGTGGCCAGCCACATGGTGACCCACGTGATCGGCATGTACGCCTTGAGTCCACCCATATTCCGCATGTCCTGGGCGTCCCAATCCTTGTGCGTGTGATGGAGCGCGTGGTGCATCGAATGGATGACGGCCCCGGCCCCCAGGAACAGAAGTGCCTTGAAGAAGGCGTGGGTCATCAGATGAAAGATGCCGGCTGTGTACGCCCCTACGCCGACACCCAGGAACATGTAGCCCAACTGGGAGACCGTGGAATACGCCAGAACCTTCTTGATGTCTTGCTGCTTCAACGCGATGGTCGCGGCGAAGAGCGCCGTGAGCACACCGATCCCAGCCACCACGGCGCTGCTCAGCGGGGCGAGTGCGAACAGCACGGAGGACCGCGCGACCAGATAGACCCCGGCTGTGACCATCGTGGCCGCATGGATGAGGGCGGACACGGGAGTCGGACCCGCCATGGCGTCGGGCAGCCAGATGTAAAGCGGAATCTGAGCGCTTTTACCCGTGGCAGCCAACAGGAAGAACAGCGTCACTGTGGTGATCACGGGGCCGCCGTACTCGAATATGGACTCGGCGTCGCCGAAGATGCCTACGTAGTCCACCTGCTGGAACACCAGGTACAGCACGAAAATCGCGAGAAGAAAGCCGAGGTCACCGATCCGGTTCACGATGAACGCCTTCTTCCCGGCCGAGGCCTTTTCCTCATCGCTGAACCAGAATCCGATCAGGAGATAGGAGCAGAGTCCCACACCCTCCCAGCCGATGAACATGATCGGATAGCTGGCTCCCATGACCAGCACCAGCATGAAGAAGACGAACAGATTCAGATACGCGAAATAACGCGGATAGCCTGGATCATCCTGCATGTACCCGACGCTGAACACGTGGATCAGAAAACCCACTCCGGTGATGATCATCATCATGATCATCGACAGCTGATCCAGCTGGATGGCCGCAGCCACGTTCAGTTCACCCGTCGTGATCCACGCCCAATAGCTTCGGATCACGGGTTCGTGCAGCTCGGCGCCGAGCATCCCCATGAAGTTCACCAGGGTGAGCAGGAAGGCCAGGAGCATGACCCCCGGCCCCACCCAGGTCGGCAGACTGTGGGAAGCCGGGCGACCGTTCTCGAAGAAGTCGAACTCGCCTCCGGCCCGGACCGCATCCGCCGATTTTCGGGCCGCGGACAAGGCCAGCGCCCCGTTGACGGCGAAGCCCAGGAGCGGCAACAAGATGATGAGGCCCGGGAACAGGGGTTCCCATGCGCCCTGTGACTCGTCGAGCCCGACCGCCTGCATCAGGAAGAGACCGAACTGCGTCACCGGATCACCATTTGAGCAGGTCGAATCGGTTCACGTTGACCGTCTCGTAGTGCCGGAATATCGAAATGATGATCGCCAGACCCACCGCGGCTTCCGCCGCCGCGACCGTCATCACGAAGAACACGAACAACTGGCCCTCGATACCCACAAAGCGCGAAAACGCTACGAACGTGAGGTTCACCGCGTTCAGCTGGAGCTCGATGCACAGAAACATGATGATCACATTTCGGCGCACGATGACACCGAGCGTCCCGACGACGAAAATCAGCCCCGCCAGTACGAGAGATTCGGCCAGCACGGTCAGGACGCTTTCTTGGCCAGAACGAGAGCGCCCACGAGGGCCACCAGCAGCAGGATGCCCGTCAGCTCGAACGCCACCACGTAGTCCGTGAAGAGCGGCTGGGCGATCGCCCCCACCGCTCCGTGCTCCAGCAAAGCCGCGTCGATCGCGTCACCCGCTCCGAGATTGGTCTCGAGTCCCGCGCTGCCGCTTCCCAGCTGACGAGCCAGCAGCCCCCCCATCCCTCCCGTCACCGCGAATCCGAAGATCATCGCGACCCTACCCCGAATGTCGCCCCGGTAGTCGTGTCCCAGGTTGAGCAGCATGATCACGAACAGGAAGAGCACCATGATCGCGCCCGCGTACACCATGATCTGGATCGCCGCGAGAAAATGAGCCTCCAGCAGCACAAAGATCCCCGCCGTGCTCGCCAAAGTAGCCACGATGAACAGCAAGCTGGACACAGGGCTACGGCTCACCACCACCCCAAGCGAGCCACCAAGCGCCACCGCCGCAAACACAAAGAAGAGAACTTCAGTCACGCGGGCCCCCCGCTCTTGCACGCGTCAAATGGGATGCTAGGCAAGGCGGGCGAGCCCCGGGAACCGAGGCGTACCGATAGGTACGTCGCAGGGTCACGGGGCGAGTCCCAACGCCGCATAGCGCCCATTTCACGCGTCGCATCACTCGCTGAGGGGGTCTGCGGGGTCCCATAGCAGGGCGACCGGGTGGTCCTGTTCCATCAGCCGATCCAGATCGTAAACGAAGCGGTCCCGGGTGTACTCGGCGTTCTCGAAGTCGCGGCCCACGTGGATCGCCTCCACGGGGCACACCTCCTGACACATTCCACAGAAAATGCAGCGGAACTCGTCGATCTCGTAGACGATCGGGTACCGGTTGCCCTGATCGTCCTCACCACCGACGAGGCGGATGCAGTTGGCCGGACACACCGTGGGACACAGACCGCACGCAACACACTTCGGTCGCCCGTCCGCGTGAACTTCCATGACGTGTGTGCCTCGCCACCGGGGGCTCAGTTCGGTCTGCTCCTCCGGATACTGCTGGGTCACCTTTTTCGGGCTCAGCATGTGGCGGAGTGTGAGGGCCATTCCTTTGAGCGCGGCCCGCAAATAGGAATTCCGCCCCGGATCCGGTCTTTGGATGAGTCGAGTGGTTACAGCCATCGTATTACCCCATAATCGTTTAAGATCTCTAATCTAAACTTATTTCTAATCCTTCCGTGACTCCCGCGGACACCCTCACACCCTGGACTCACGCTGATGGCCCGACCGTCAACGCTCTATTCTTCCCGGCCGCCGCACCCTCGATGATTCGGCCACGATCGAGGAAGAAGACGAAGGCCACGGTGCAGATCGCGCTGACGCCGGTGAGCGCCAGCCCGACAGCAAATCTGGACGCGCCGACTTGGTCCAGGACCAGTATCGTCGTAGAGACGACCATGACGTAGGCCAGGGCCGTGGGCAGCATGATCTTCCACCCCAACTGCATCACCTGGTCGTAGCGAAACCGTGGAAGCGTCCACCGGACCCAGATGTAGAGGACCAGGAAGAAGCTCGTCTTGACGGCAAAGCCGGCGAAGGTCAGCAACGTCTTCCAGACGGCCGGCGCGGCGGCGATGGGGACACCCGACGCATCGAAGCCCCGGATCAATTCGCCCTGGTACCAGAAGGCGTCATCCCACGACCCCGGCAAGTCCCATCCGCCGAAGAAGAGCGTAGCCATGAGCGCCGCGGCCGTCAGCATGTGCGCGTATTCGGCGATGAAGAACATCGAGAACTTCATCGCGGAGTATTCGGTGTGGAAACCCGTGATGAGCTCCGACTCGGCCTCGGGCATGTCGAAGGGTAAACGGTTGGTCTCGGCAAACGCCGACACGACGAACAGGATGAACCCCAGCGACAGGGGGAACGCGAACCAGAGCCCCAGCTGTTGTTGCTGCCAGACGATTTCGGTGAGCGTGACGTTGCCAGCCATCATGATCACGACGATCAGGCTCAGCCCGAGGGCCACCTCGTAGCTGACCATCTGGGCCGAAGCCCGCAGGGCGCCCAGGAAGGCATACTTGTTGTTGGACGCCCAGCCCCCGATCACGATTCCGTACACGCCCAGCGAACTGAGCGCGAGAATGTAGAGCAGGCCGATGGGCACGTCGGCGATGATCATGTCGACGACGCCCCACGGCGTGGGGAGTGGCGCGGCGAACGGCACCACCGCGAACGTCACGAGCGCGGGAATCATCGCCAGCATCGGCCCGAGCATGAAGTAGAACTTCGAGGCCGTGCCGGGAATGGTTTCTTCCTTGATGAGATTCTTGAGTCCGTCCGCGATCGGCTGAAGCAGTCCGAACGGTCCGACACGATTGGGGCCGAGCCGGTCCTGGATGAACGCCGAGATACGGCGCTCGGCCAGCGTCGTGTAGGCCACCGTCAGCATCACCACGCCGAACATGATGGCGACCTTGAGCGATGAGGCCAGCAGAAGCGGCAGACCGGCGATGGGAGTGTTCACGTCAGTCCCCCGCCACCGGCAGCGGGGCTGCGGACGGCCCACCCTGGGCGCCGATCGTCTCGTAATTCAGTCCGCTGTAGGACTCTACCGCGCTGGCCACGAGACCGAAGGCCTGCTCGGCACTGCGCGGCCCCTCCTCACCTCGGAGGGCTCCGAGGAGCGCCCCGAGAACCAACCACGCCGGGCGCGCAGTCCCGGGCCCCGACAGAGCAGGCCAGAACCGTTGCACCCGTCCGGCATGGTTCGTGAACGTGCCTTCTTGCTCCGCGAACGTCGTCACCGGGAACTGGAAGTCGGCCGAAGCGAGAGCCGAAGACGTGTACGCCCCCAAGTACAGCACGAGTGCGGCGTTGGGGGCAAAGCCCTCGGGCTGATCGTCGAGCGCGTCCCCGAGCACCAGGACGATCCCGTCGTGGTTGGCCAGGTCGTCCAGCCCCCCCTGCCCCACGTCGTCCCCGACCCTCGCACATCCGAGCAGCTCCGCGCCCCGTTCATTGGGTGCCAGCCCTTTCCGGCGTGCCAACCCCTCGTATCCCGTCAGGGCGACCTCTTCATCGGCCCGCGATGCGCGAAACACGACATCGCCACCACCGAGCGCCCCGACCAGACGCGACACCGCCCCGAGATCCTCGTTGGACCAGAAGGGCGACACGACCGCTTTCACCGTCTTCCCGCCCGGGGTGTCGATCCCCAGCCCGTCGATCCGCTCCTTCAGGGCCTCCAGCGCGGCCGTCCAACCCATCGCCGTCTTGCGGCCCTCCACGTGCACGACTGGCGCCTCCAGCCTGTCGCCCCTGTTGAGCCACTCGTATCGACCCCGCCCGTAGTCACAGATCCAGTGCCCGTTCACCTCCGGGTTGGTTCGGGGCTTCATGCGGTGTACCAAGTTGTCTCGCGTGTGCAGCTCGATGTTGCACCCCTGGCTGCAGTTCGGGCAGATCGACGGCGTGTGATCGAGGTCCCACGCTCGGGCCTTGTAGAGAAAGTCCTTCGACACGAGCGCGCCCACCGGGCAGATGTCCACCACGTTCCCGGCCCACTCGGCCTGCTCCAACCCCTCTTCGAAGAAGGTGTCGATGACCGAACGGTTCCCCCGCTCCACCACCGTGAGCAACGGATTCTCCTCGACCTCGTTCATGAAACGGACACACCGCGTGCACATCACACAGCGATCCCCGTAAAAGAGAACGTCCCCTCCAAAGTCGTCGCGCCCCAGCACACGCTTCGCGTCTCGCCCCCGACCATGCTCCCGGCCCTCAGCGAACACGAAATCCTGGAGGTCGCACTCCCCGGACTGGTCACAAATGGGACAGTCGAGGGGGTGGTTCAGCAGATAGAACTCGAGCACGCCGCGCCGCATCCGGGTGGCGTCGTCGCTGTTCGTGCGCACCACCTGCCCGTCAGCCACGGTGGTCGTGCACGACGGAAGCAGCTTGGGCGCACCCTCCACCTCGACCAGGCAGAGTCGGCACATGGCCGGCGAAGAAAGACCGGGGTGATAGCAGTAGTGGGGCACCTCCGTTCCGGCGCCCTTCGCGGCCTCGAGCAGCGTCGTCCCCTGGGGCACCGTGACCTCTTGCCCGTCTATCGTCAGGGTCACCACGTCGACGGCGGCCCCGCCGATCCCGGTCGTCTCGTCGGCCATGGCTCTACGCGGCCCCCACCCGTTCACCCCGGCGGATCAACGCCAGGTATTCATCCCTGAACTTGGCGATGGAGGACTGCACGGGAGCGGCCACCGAGTCCGAGAGCACACAGATGGTCGTGCCCGTCATCTGCTCGGTGACTTCGACGAGTGTGTCGAGGTCCTCTTCGGTCCCGCGTCCGTCCTCTATGCGCTTGAGGATCGTCGTGACCCAGGCGGTGCCCTCGCGGCACGGCGTACACTGGCCGCACGACTCGTGCGCGTAGAACGACGCCATGCGCATGACCTGGTGCACGATGTCCGTGGTCTCGTCCATGACGATCACGGATGCACAGCCCAGCATGGATCCGGCCTCGATCACTCCTTCATAGCAGAGCGCGCAGCCCTCGGCTTCCTCGGCGGACAAGATCGGAACGGAGCTGCCACCCGGGATGACCGCCTTCAGCGCCCGATCCTCGATCATGCCACCGCACACGTCGTAGATGAGATCCTTGAGCGGGAACCCGAGCGGCAACTCGTAGTTACCCGGGCGCCTCACATGACCGCTCACGCAGAACAGCTTGGTGCCCGGGCTCTTCTCCGAGCCCCATTGGCGGTACCACTCACCCCCGTTCGCGACGATGTGCGGAATGGCCGCGAGGGTCTCGACGTTGTTGATCGTGGTCGGCATCCCGAAGGCACCCACGGCGGCCGGGAATGGCGGCTTCACCCGTGGCTCGCCCCGCCGCCCCTCGAGAGAGTTCATGAGACCGGTCTCTTCGCCGCAGATGTACGCCCCGGCGCCCGCAAAGACCGTCACATCGATCTTCCGCCCGGACCCCATGACATCGTCACCGATCACGCCGGCCTCGTAAGCGTCCTCCACGGCCTTTGCCAACACCTGAGTGGCCTCGAAGAACTCACCGCGGCAGTAGATGTACACGTGCTCGGCACCCATCGCATGAGCGCCGATGAGGCATCCCTCGATGAGTTGATGCGGCACCCAGCGCATGAGTTCGCGATCCTTGAACGTGCCGGGCTCGGACTCATCGGCGTTACAGAGCAGGTAGTGGGGCTTGTCCTTGGCCTTGGGCATGAAACTCCACTTGAGCCCAGTCGGGAAGCCCGCCCCTCCGCGTCCGCGCAGCCCTGACGCCTTGACGGCCTCCACCACCTCCTCGGGGTCCATGTCCAAGGCCTTCTTCAGGGCTTGGTAACCCTCGCGCGCCTCCCAACCGTCCAGCGTCCGGGCCTCCGGGTCGCCAAAATACTTGGAAAGGATGGGGACTTCCTTCTCGTGGCTGTACGGGTACCCCATGACTATCCCTCGTCCTCCGGCCCCGTCGACCGAGCCGCGCCGGCGTCCTGTGCTCTCAAGTGAGCCACCAGTCGCGGAACCTCCTCGACCGTCAGGTTCTCGTAGTACCGGGAGTTGATCTGGACACAGGTGGGAAAGCCGCAGCCCGCAAGGCACTCCGCCTCCATCACGGTGAAGGCGCCGTCGAGGGAAGTCGCGCCCATCTCCGTATTCGTGTGCGCGAGAAACGCCTTGAGCACGTCCTCGGCACCACACAGGTTGCAGCTGATGTTGGTACACACCTGCACCAGATGGCGCCCGACCGGGCGCTTGTTGTACATCGTGTAGAAGGTCGCCACCCCACGTACGTAGGCGGATGATAGCTCGAGGATCTCCCCCACCCGATCCATGGTCTGCGGCGAGACGTGCCCACGTACTTCCTGGGCCAAATTGAGAACCGGCAGCAGGGCGGCCCGCTTGGTCGGATATCGGGTCAGAATCTTCTCGAGGCGCTCCTCATACGGCCCCTCGAAGAGGGGCGCCTCCGGATCCTTGTCCTCCATCATGTACGGGTAGGTAGATGATCCCGCCGGGTGCCCGCCTTCCAACGGACGGACTCCCACGAAGTCGATCCCCCGAACCTGCTCCTCGGTCAGATCGTACTCGCCGACATTGCCCGCCCAGCCCGGGTTCTTGAAGGGAATCTCCGTCATCGATCGATTTCGCCCAGCACGATGTCCAGAGAGGCGTTGATCATGATCAGATCGGAGACCAGGTGCCCTTCAGCCAGCTTGGCGATTACCGACAGATTCACGAACGACGGGGGGCGAATCCTCCAGCGCACCGGCTTCTCGCCTCCGTCGCTCACCACGTACATGCCGAGCTCCCCCTTCGAGCCCTCCACGGCGAAGTAACAGTCACCGGCCGGAACGGAGATCCCCTCCGTGATCAACTTGAAGTGGTGGATCATCGACTCCATGTCGTTCATGCAGTCGGTCTTGCTCGGCAAGGAAACGCGCGGATCGGCGACGTCCATCGGCCCGCCCGGAAGACGGTCGAGCGCCTGCTCGAGGATCCGCAGGCTTTGGCGCATCTCCTCCATGCGCACCAGATATCGGTCGTAGCAGTCTCCGTTTTCCCCGATCGGGACATCGAAATCGTACGTCTCGTAATCGTAGTAGGGATTGTCCTTGCGGAGATCGTAATCCACGCCGGAGGCTCTCAGGTTGGGGCCGGTGAACCCGTGGTTGATCGCGTCCTCTCCTGAGATCACTCCGATGTCGATTGTGCGTCCGAGGTGGATTCCGTTCGTGGTCAGAAGAGAATCGATCTCGTTCAGCGTTTTTGGAAACGTCTTCACGAAGTCGCGGAGCGAGTCGGTCCAACCATCGGGGAGGTCCGCCATCATTCCGCCCACCCGGGTCGCCGACGTGGTGATGCGCGCGCCCGTGTAGGCTTCATGGAGTTTGTAAATGCGCTCCCGTTCCTGAAAAGCGTACAGGAAGGGAGTGAAGGCCCCCACGTCGATGGCGGTGGTTCCGAGCCACAGCAGGTGGCTGAAGATCCGCTCCATTTCCATCAAGACCACGCGAGCCACCTTGCACCGCTCGGTCACCTCCAGCCCCATGAGCTTCTCGACCGCCATGACGTAAACGCAGTTGTACATCAGCGGCGCCAGGTAATCCATGCGGTCCGTGAGCGGAACGATCTGATTCCAGGTCCGGTACTCGCCGAGCTTCTCGAAGGAAGAATGCAGGAAGCCGATATCGGGCGTGACCTTGAGCACGGTCTCACCATCGAGTTCACAAATCAGCCGCAGGACGCCATGCGTGGCGGGGTGTTGCGGCCCGATGTTGATCAGCATGGGCTCCGAACCGCCTGCCTCCGGAAGCTCCAGAATCTTCTCCGTCATGGCGCTCGCCCCGCCTCGTCCGGCGAGCTGTCCGGCTCGGGGAGTACGAGGCCGGGGGCGCCCCCGACCTCCAGCTCTTCCGTGGTATAGTCGTCGTGATAGTCCTGGGACAGCGCACGTCTCGTCTGTTCTGCCCTGGAAAAGCGCCCTCGCAGAGGAAAGTCCTTCCTGAGGGGATGGCCCTCTTCGTAGTTCTGCGGCATCAAGATCCGACGAAGATCCGGATGGCCCCTGAACTCGACACCGAACAGGTCGTAGACCTCCCGCTCGAGCCAGTTCGCGGCGTTCCAAAGCGGAGCCGCGCTGTCGATGGACAGCCCGTCGAGAGGCAGTTCGCATTTGACCCGTAGTGCCCGCTTGTTGTCGATGGACCACAACTGGTAGACGACTTGTATCGGCTTTCCTCCCCCGTAATCGACGGCGGTCACGTCGACGAGGAGATCGTAGCGCTGCTCGGGGTCATCCTTCAGCCACTCCAACACCGCTCTGTTACTCGCGGGGTCCACGAATACGACGTGCTGATCGCCCGCCTGCACTTCCTCGTGGAGTACCGTCGAGCCGAATCGGGCTCGAAGCCCCGTCACCGACGGGTGTTCACCAGCATCACCGTCCCCATGGCGGGGCGTGTCCGTGGGTCGGTCCGAAGACTCGGGGCCCTGCTCGACGGCGTCGAATCCCGATCGGCCCTCATCCATCCTGTGGGACCCTCTCGGTGGCTCGCCAACTCCGGAAGCGGAACACTAGGGGAGCAAATCCTCGGAGCGTTTCGGACGCGTGGTTTGAGCGGGGGAACTGAGCTGGTCCTGTTGGGTCGAGTTTCCAAACGGCCCCGCGACCGCCGCGACTTCTTCGTCGCCGGCTTGGGGGCGCCCCACGAGGGACGGGTTTTCCGCCCTGAGACTGTAGTGCTCCGACAGGCTCTCGTGGCGAATCTTCTCCTGGATCATCATCAAACCGTAGATGAGACCCTCGGGGCGCGGGGGGCAACCGGGAACGTAGACGTCTACGGGGACGATGGTGTCGATCCCCTGGACCATGGAATACGTGTCGAACACCCCCCCGGAACTCGCACACGCACCCATGGAGACGCACCACTTGGGCTGCATCATCTGATCCCAGATCCGCCGCAGGACCGGCGCGAGCTTGTAGGGAACCCGACCGGCGCAGATCAGCACGTCGGCCTGACGGGGGCTGAACGACATACGCTCCATTCCGAAGCGCGCGAGATCGAAGTTCGAAGCTGCCGAAGCCATCATCTCGATGGCGCAGCAAGCGGTACCGAAGGGCATGGGCCACAGCGAATTCCGTCGAGCCCAGTTGACCACGAAGTCCACCTTCGTGGTGAGAAACGTGGGGCTTCCGAAGCCGTGAAGTCCGCCCTGTCGCCCTTCCGCCTGGCCCTGCGTCTCTAGATCCGTGAGGCCGAGAGGATCCCCGCCCTCACCGTCTCTCACTCCCATTCGAGACCCCCCTTCTTCCACTCGTAAACCAGCCCCAAGGCCAAGACGGCGACGAAGAGACTGACCGCCACGAACGGACCCCACCCCAGTTCCCTCATCTGGACCGCCCACGGGATCAGGAAGATGGCCTCGAGGTCGAAGACGATGAAACTGATCGCGACCATGTAGAATTTCACCGAAAAACGAAGGCGTGTATCCCCGAGGGGGATCATTCCCGACTCGTAGGGCATGGATTTTTGCGGGGTCGGTCGCCGGGGGCTCAAAATGTGGGAAGCGATCCCCATTCCAAGCGCGTTCACGATGGAGACACCGAAGAGGATCAAAAGCGGGACGTATGATCCCGACATGGCGGCCTTTGGAGGTGGCTTGTGAAATCGTTCACTTGTGGACCGCCTTAAGGTATTCCAAGGCTCGAACGAGTGTCAACCCGATTTCGGCCCCCATTCCGGCGGTACGTGGCTCGGATTTGCGGTCTGTGGCGGAACCGTCGTATTGTCGGCGCCCAGAGGGTGAATCGCGGGGGGTGTGCGGGTCCCTCTCCAGCGCTTATTCTGCCCGTCTAAGAGACGGTTTTCCTTTCAACCCGACGCCGAAAACATGCCGATCAAGAGCGACCATTGGATCCGGCGAATGTCCGAAGAGCACGGCATGATCGAGCCCTTCGAGCCGACGCAAGTAAAAGACGGCAACATCTCATACGGACTGTCTTCCTACGGATACGACATCCGGGTGGCCTCAGAGTTCAAGGTCTTTACCAACGTCCACAACGTGATCGTCGATCCCAAGAACTTCGACGACCGCTCGTTCGTGGACGTGAACGAGCCCGAATGCATCATCCCGCCCAACTCCTTTGCACTGGCGAGAACCGAGGAATACTTCCGCGTTCCCAGAGACGTCCTCGTCGTGTGCGTCGGGAAGAGCACGTACGCTCGCTGCGGCATCATTGTGAACGTGACGCCTCTCGAGCCGACTTGGTGCGGATACCTGACCCTCGAAATCTCGAATACGACCCCGCTTCCGGCGAAGATCTACGGGGGCGAGGGAATCGCGCAGCTGCTCTTCTTCGAGGGTGACCAGGAGCCGAGCGTGGCGTACGCGGACCGACAAGGGAAGTACCAGGATCAGGTCGGTGTGACCCTTCCGAAGTTGTAGGACCGATGAGCGACCCCGCACTGGCACTGGATAGCTACTGCGTCGTGGCCGAGGATCACGCCTTCCATGGCCCGTACCACGATGAAGAATACGGTTTCCCGGTCACGGACGACGATCGCCTTTTCGAACGGCTCCTACTCGAGATCAACCAGGCGGGCTTGTCGTGGCTGACGATCCTGAAGAAGAGGGAGGGCTTCCGGAACGCCTACGATAATTTCGACGTTCGGGTCGTAGCCAACTACGGCGACGCCGACAGGGCACGCCTCATGGGCGACGCGAGAATTATTCGGAATCGTCTGAAGATCGAAGCCGCCATCCACAACGCCGGGGTCTTCCTGAGCCTACGCGAAGCCCACGGCTCCGTCGCCGACTGGCTGGCATCGCACCATCCCAAGTCGAAGGAGGACTGGGTGCGGCTCTTCAAGAAGACGTTTCGCTTCACGGGTGGCGAGATTACCGGAGAGTTCCTGATGAGCATTGGATACCTTCCGGGAGCCCACGATCCGGCATGCCCGGTATACGATCGCGTTCTACGACTGACCCCTCCGTGGACCCAGGCGACTTCCGGGGGATCGTGACCGAGCCGCTCCCCGAGGACCGCCGGGACGAGCACGTCTGGAGCGCCCGCCAGTACTCACC
The DNA here is from genome assembly GCA_039590375.1 of Gemmatimonadota bacterium. GTDB lineage: Bacteria > Gemmatimonadota > Gemmatimonadetes > Longimicrobiales > Gaopeijiaceae > UBA822. Next base: position 17,418 of record JBDHFN010000024.1, on the reverse strand, counting down.
TCCATGGTGGTTGTCGGGCCCGCACGCCCAAACGCTGGCTGGGAAGTTTCTCAGGCCAGCGCCAACGGGAATGCTCACGACCGAACGGATCGACACGCCGGACGGAGACTTCCTGGACCTCGCCTGGATGCCCGAAACCGATGCCTCGGCTCCTCTCGTGCTCGTGCTACACGGGCTGGAGGGTCACACGAGGAGGGGTTACATGGTCCAAGCGTTCCGGGCACTGGCGGACCGTGGCCTGCGTGCCGTGGGACTCAACTTCCGCGGCTGTTCCGGAGAGGTGAACCGGGCCCCCCGCTTCTACCACTCCGGCGAGACCGAGGACCTCCGTTTCGTCATCGATCTGCTCCGTGAGCGGTTTCCGACCCGCCCGCTCATGGCGATGGGGCTTTCTCTAGGAGGAAACGTCCTTCTCAAATACCTCGGAGAGCAGGGAGCGAAGAACGCCGCGTCTGTTTCAGCGGCCGTGGCGATTTCGGTTCCGTACGACCTGTCCGCTGGAACCGACGCTCTCGAACGGGGGGGCTTTGCCAGAATCTATGTCGACCACTTCCTCCGTTCACTTTTCGCGAAGGTCCGCGCCAAGAAAGAAATCCTGGAGAACATCCTCGATCTCGATGCCGTGTTGGCCAGCAAGACGCTCAGGGAGTTCGACGATGCCGCCACGGCCAAGCTCCATGGATTCGCGGACGCCGAGGACTACTACGTGAAGTCCAGCTCGAACCGCTTTCTTCATTCGATTCGGGTCCCCACATTGCTCCTTCACTCACGGGACGATCCCTTCTTGCCCGTGGCGGCGCTGCCCCTTTCTGAGATAGAGGCCAACCCGTTCTTGACGTTGGTCCTTACCGAGGGCGGCGGCCACGTAGGCTTCTTCGAGGGTGGGCCACCCTGGAATCCGACCTTTTGGATGGAGGAGCAAAGTGCGTCGTTTCTGGCCCACCACCATCCGGGCACCCCGGCGACGAGCGGCTTCGCGGACCCCAGCGCACCGGGGTGGGTTGACCCGAACCCCGAGAGTATCTAGAGTGGCGCAATCCGAAAGGATAGAGTCCGGTGCTGGCAAGAGGTGAGCACCAAGCAACAATGGATTAGGGAGAAGTGGCATGGCCGAGGGAACCGTGAAGTGGTTCAACGACAGCAAGGGTTTTGGGTTCATCACGCCGGATGAAGGCGAGAAGGATTGCTTCGTGCATTATTCGGCAATCCAGGGAGACGGTTTCAAGAGTCTCGCCGAAGGGGACCGGGTGCAATTCGAGATCGGTGAGGGACCGAAGGGACCCGCTGCCGAAAACGTGACCCGACTCGGCTAACAGCCCCTCGGGGCCTACGTAGTACCCTTATATGGTGTCCCTTCGGGGACACCGCGCTTACGGCACAGAGCTTCTAGCACAGAGCTTGCTTAGGCGGGTTCGCGCTGCTCCGTGTGCTTGAAGAACGCCTTTTGATGCCAGCTCGCGCGGGCCGGACCCTGCCACCGTCCCGAGCGCGCATCCTTCAGGCTCGTGACGGTGTTATCGAACACGACCGTGTCCGGGCCCACCGCCCCCTCCTGCGCGAGTCGGCCGAACTCCGCTCGGGAAACTCGCTTCACCTCGTCATCCCCCACGAACCAAACCGGCGTATTGTCGAGGATTCGCACACCGAATCGCCGCTCGTGGTCTCTCAGCACGCCGACCATCGCGTCGATGGAGCATCCCGAGGGGGGTTCGGAAGCCTGATCGACCGCAACCAGGAGGAACCGTTCCCATCTCCAATCGCGGCCGCTCGTCAGTGGGAACCCGTGCGCCATCCATGTATCGAGAAACCGGTCCACGGCACTCAGAAAGTCTTCCTGCTCGGCTTCCGTAAGAGCCCGCTCGACCCCGAACACCCAGAGACGTGACGCGTCTGGCAACGTCTCGAATGGAACCATCGGCATCAGGCTACCTCCTCGTCGCCCGCGGCGGCGTCGGTGCCAGCGCGTTCGGTGAGACCAGAGACGTCCAAGCTGCCGGCGTTCTCCAAGCTGCCGGCGCTCTCCGAACTGCCGGCGCTCTCCAACTCCGAAGGATCCACCTCATAGCTCGGCAACATCTGTGGGGGCGATTTGTCCAGGAGAATAGCCACCCACCGCAGATCTTCGGTGTTCTCCAACATGATCTTGACGACCATCGTGAGGGGCACCGCAAGCAAGGCCCCCACGGGGCCCCACACCCAGGCCCAGAACAGCAACGACAGGATCACCACCAGCGTCGACAGCCCGAGCCTCCTGCCCATCAGGTTGGGCTCGAGAATATTTCCGAACACCGTGTTGATCGCTCCGTATCCGACGATCACCAATATGAAATTGCCCGGCGAGCCGAACTGGACCACGCTGAGAAGCAGGGCCGGAACGGCGGCCAAAATGGAGCCGACCGTCGGAATGTAGTTCAGGACGAAGCCGATGAGCCCCAGCAGGATGGGAAAGTCCAGGCCCGCGACCCACGCCAGCAAACCGATCAGCAAACCGGTGGTCAGGCTCATCAGGGTCTTTATGCCGAGATACTCCTGGACCTCCCGGACGATCTTGGTCATACGCCTGCGGTCGTTCGGCACCATCTTGGTGACCCGTCGCCGCTCCCCCACCCGTGGCCCCACGATCGCCCGGAACTTGAAGGGGAAGACCATCGCCTCACTCAGGATGAAGGCCATGATCAACAGAACCAGAAACGTGTTGGTCAGGAAACCCGCCACCCGTGCGGCGGTGCTGGCGAACAGATCGACCGCGGCCCCCGGATCGATCAGCTCGAAGGTCAGATATTGGTCGAGCTGGACCCCGATCTGTGCACTCAATCCGGCCACCCATGACGCGTAGAGCGCCTCGACCCGTGCGCGATATCCCGGGAGCTGGCCCTGGAAGTCTGCGACGGCCTGGGTGCCCAGCATGATCAGAGCCCCGAATACGACACCGATCGTGAGCATCGTGAGCACGACGGCCAGGGGCGCGGGCACACGACGGAGCTGCAGCCAGAACATTAGCGGCATGCTCATCACGGCCAGGAACAACGCCAAGGCGAAGGGCAGGAGAATGCTCGCGCCCTCGCGCAACCCCGCGACGACGATGACGAAAGACGCCCCCATCAAAAGAAAGCGGGCTCCAGGGGTGTTGGCTGAGATTGGAATCATCTAGCGTGTCGCATCTCCAAGGGCCGTGGTCGTGATCCGTCCCGGCCGAATCTCGTCGACCAGCACTGACCACTGACCTTTTCTTACAGCAAGGCTCGTACCAGAGGAACAATGTCTGATGGCTGAACACCGGTCCCATGGCGGGGTTCCGATTCCCGATTCCGACCAGGCGCTGCTCGACCAGTGCCGCGTGGACGTGTTTCGCTCCGGTGGCAAGGGGGGACAACATCAGAACGTCACCGAGAGCGGCGTCCGCCTCACTCACCTTCCAACCGACACGGTGGTCGTCAGTCGCCGTTTCCGTAGCCAGCACGCCAACAAGCGGCAGGCGCTGGTCACGCTGCGAAAGAGACTCGTGGCCCTGAACACGCCCAAGAGACTGCGAATCCCCACCCGCCCCAGCCGGAGTGCCCGCGAGCGGCGGTTATCGTTGAAACAACGCCATTCTTCCAAGAAGATCCTCCGCCGAAAACCGAGGGTGGACGATGATTAGGCCCTCGCCTTATGATTAGCGGTCGTGCTTCAACGGTCGTTCTTCGTCCCCCCCCGGGTTTGCTTGATCCCCGCTTCGAGAGGCTCTAATTGAAGGAGAAAATCCGCGCGCTCTTGATCGACGATGATCAGGGTGACTTCGCCTACACCAAAGGGCTCCTCAGTCAGATCACGCACCCGACCATCGAGTTGGATTGGGTTCCCACCTTCGAGGAGGGGCACGACGCCATCGCCGGGGGTGGATACGACGTCTATCTCGTCGATTATTTCCTCGAAGATCGTACGGGTCTCGACCTACTTCGCGAGGCCGCGCGCCATGAGCTCGACGCGCCGGTGATCATGCTGACCGGCCGCGGCAGTCATGAAGTGGACCTCGAGGCGATGCAAGCCGGTGCCGCCGACTATCTGGTCAAGGGCCAGATCGAGCCCGAGGATCTCGAACGCTCCATACGGTACGCCCTCGATCGAAATGAGGCCCAACGAGCCCTCAGGCTGAGCGAAGAGCGGCATCGTGGGATGTTCGACAATCTGCCCATGGGTGTGTACCGGTGTTCCCCAGAGGGTGAATTCCTGGATGCCAACCCGGCACTGGTGAGGATCCTCGGTTACCCCGACCCAGAGACCCTCGCAAGCCTCTACGCTTCTACATTCTACGTCGGCGCCGAGGACGAGGAGGCCTTCAAGGCACGCTTGAGGGAATTCGGAGTCGTTCGGGGCTTCGAGACCAATTTGGTCGGCGTGGATGGCCGCGACGTCCGCCTTCGAAACACGGCCCGGATTCATCGGGACGCGGACGGGGAGGTCGGCTACGTGGAGGGCGTTGTCGAGGACGTCTCGCGTTTGTCGGGCGGGCCCGGAATCCACCAGCAAGCTGCACGATTTCGGGCATTATACGAGTCCAACGACATCGGCATCCTCACGTTGGACGGCTCGGGAGAGATTCAGGATGCGAACTCCGCCTTCCGCGCGCTGTCTGGATATGGGGAAGATGATCTTTCCTCGGTGCCCCATGCGACGCTCTTCGAGGGAGAGGACCTCGGCAAGCTCCGCACGAAGGACGGATCGATCCGCGCCGTGAGTACGCTGTCCATTCCCCTCGCTGACGGGGAACGCGAGCCGGACCATATCCTCGTCGTGCTGGAGGCGGGTCCGACCGGCTGAAGCCCCCCGTGGTTGCCTCGTTCGCGAGGCTTAGGCGGGATATCCCCCAGCGTGATCCTGGCCGTTGGCCGTCGAATCGCTCGCGGCCGCAACGTCTTCTCCACCCTCGTCCCCAGGCTCGGCGATCATGCGAACGCTCGACCCGAGTGCATGACTCAGACACAGGTCGGTCCAATCCCACTCATCACCCTCGTCGTGAGGCGCCTTGCCCGCCTCGATCCAGACTCTCACCTGAGCCGCGGCGTCCGGAAGCTCGATCGCGTCCAATGCATCGGCCGCGGCGCTCCGGAACTCCACATCCGTTACCACATGAGCCATCATCTGGATCTGCTCACCGGCAATGTCCTCACGTCCACTCCTCAGGGCACCTTCGACGTATTCGTTCAGGTGCACCACTACGGAGGCCATATGATGAGAAGCCAGGTCGAGCCACGTCAGGGTGCAAAGCGTCCGCACGGCTTCGGGGTGGATGCGCACGATCTTGGTCGCGAGCCCACGAGCGGGCTCCGGCTGCCCGTCCTCGAGCATCGCGTCGATGGCTCGGCCGTAATATTGAAGAGCCCGCGCTCGGTCGCCTGCCCGGTCACAGAGGTCACCCGCGCGGTTGAGCGGGACCCACCTGAGCCCCAGATCCGCCGTTTCGGCCTGGGCCTCGAGATCGCTCAGCACCTTGTCCGTCACAGGCGCACGCCGGTCCACGGCGGGATTCTTCGAGCGGAACAAGCCTGAAAGCGATTTCATCGCGACCGTTGAAGGTGGGCTGGGATCTAGAACCTACTAATCCAAGGTGAGCGCCGACAGAAGATGTTTGCGCCCTCAAACTGCTCCTGTGAACGCACCGCCGTCAAACGGACCCAGCACGTACCGTCGCGAAGCGTCTCCAAAACCACGGAGCACGCCGTATGGCGATGTCCATCAGAAAGCTGATCAACGCCAGAGCCGCTAGCCAAGGCCACAGCGGCGTCGGCACGGAGGCGGTCTCTCCGTAGTCGTCGAAGATCTGGTCCACGTCGGGTAGGAACTCCCCTCCGGTCTGTGCGGCGATTTCACCCAATAGATCGGTGTTGGCGGGATAGAGCCGGTATTCGTCGCCGTACCGGTAGTAGAGCGACTGCGAGCGGTTTTCGATGCCGCTGCCCGACAACTCGAATCGATACGGCTCCTCACCGGGCGCGCCGAGCGTATGTCGCGCCTGGAACGTCCCCGGGCCAACCTGCTGGAAGGCCAGGGGGACCCCGTCCCCCTCGGTTCCGACCAGGCTCAGCCGCGGATCGAGATCGGTGCGGTAGGCACCCTCCTCGGTAAGGGCATTCACCGTGATGAGAGCCTCGTCCCCGATCCGCTCTACGACGAAATCCAGCTCGCCGCCGCCGTCACGCCTCATCGTTTCCCGGACCAGCTGGGACCAGAACTTTCCATACCCATCCCACGTCAGCCAATCGGCGGCCCAGCGGTTCTTGACGTCCGACGTGAAGGCGGCTGTCCTGCCCAACCCGTACCGCCACCGCGCCAACAGCGGGTCCTCCGACTCGGATTGGATGAGCACCTCCGCCGTCTCCTTGGGCAGCGTCCTCACGTAGCCTCGCAGAGCCGGCGCGGCATCCAGGTCGATGTCGTTGAAGGCCTCGATCGACGTGATCACCGTTGTCTCGACGGCCTCCTCCACCAGGGTGGACTGTGAAGCGATCTGGGTCTCCTGGATGAAGATTCGAGGGACGCGCTCCGCATCCTCGATGAAGTAGCTCCGTCCCCTTCCCCACGTCGCAATATTCCCCAGCAGCTCCCTGTCCGCCTCCTGGCCCACGGCAACGGACGAGACGGTGATATCGGAAGCGGACATCAGCAAGACGAGCTCCTCGTAGTCGTCCGCGTAGGTCTTGCCATCGGACAACAGGATGACGTGTCTCACCTCCGCCTCGGAGTCCGCGAGTGCGTTGAACGCCGTCTCCAACGCCGGATAGATGTTGGTCTGGGATCCCGCGATGATGCGGCTGATGAAGTCGTTGATTTGGGACTTCTCGACGGCGAGCTGAAGAGGCACGGTCACGTACGGAGTATCATCAAACGTGACCAATCCGAAACTGTGGGTGGGCTCGAGCAGATCGAGCGCCGCTTTGGCGGCTTCCTTGGACAGTTCGAGCTTCGGGCCCACCATGCTGTAGGACTTGTCCATCACGATGACGAGGGCGAGGTCCTTCCGCTCTTCGTTGAGCTCGAACCAGATGGGAAGCACTTCCTCGATCTCCGACTCCGCATACCCCTCGTCACCGTAGCTCGACTCGCCGGCGGCGAAGATGAATCCGCCCCCAGAGTCTCGGACGTACTCGAGGATGGCATTCGACTGATCACCACCCAGCGCGTCCATGGGGACGTCACTCATGAGCAGGAGATCGAAGCTTTCGAGAGCGGCCGCCGTCGCTGGCAGCGATTCAGGGCCCACCACCGTGACGTCCATCCCCTCGGAGGTAAGCGCGTCCCTCAAGTAACGGGCACTGACCGGCCGACCCTCGACGTACAGGATGCTAGGGCGGGCGCCTACGGAGATCGCCTGTGTATGAAGGTCGTTTGCGCCGAGCGGGTCGTTCTCACTCTGGAGGCGTCCCGACAGCGTCCCGGCGCCTCCCGCTGGCAGCCTCACCTCGAAATCGACCTCGTTGACTCCAGCCTGGAGGCTCACCTCCCGGGTCTCGAGAGTCTGGTCGTCACCGACGAGTTGGACGGTGGCGACGGTGGCGACGCGGCTGAAGACACGCACGGTCGCGGTGACGGGCTCATCCTCTCGGATCTCGTCGGGCAGATCGATGGACTCGACCCAACTGTCTCCCTCGCCCCGCACCGTGGCGGGAAGCGTGAACACTCGCACGCCATTCTCCTGCGCCTCTCCCAACAGCCGTGACACGTTTCCGGCGTTCTCGTTCCCGTCCGTGATCAACACGAGGCGCTTGAGATAACGGGGGTCGAAGCTCCGGAACGCTCTCGCCATGGCCGATTCCAGATTCGTGACACCCTGGTTGATCGAACGATTCGCTCCGTCGGCCGAGACTTCGATCGACCGGATTCCCTCGGCCGTGGCCGCGGCTCGAGCCGAACCACCGAAGGCGAGGAAGCCCGAGTGCGCCGGATCGCCCCGAGCGTTGGTGGAGGCGATCCAATCGATGGCCGTACCGACGAACGTGGGGTCGATGCTGCTCGACACATCCAGTGCGTAAACGACGGACATCCACTTGCCCGCCCGGTGCCAGACGGGCTCGATGAGGGCAGCGACCAGCAGGACCACGACCGCGATCCTGAACGCGGCCGCGACCGCGCGATGCCGGGGTGACGATCCCAACGTGGAGTGCTGGGCCAACCGCCAAATGAACGGAACCGCCGCCAGCCCCAGAATCGGCCACCACCGAGCGAATTCGATACTCATACCGTCACTCGCCTGTGGTAGGTGACCCACTCCACGACCACCAACACCAGCGCCAGAAGGAGGAGGAAGATCCACAACTCGTCGCTGGGGCCCGGCTCCGCCCCCGCCAACACGGTCGTCCCCGCAGCGGTGATCTCGCTCGAGGCGAGTCCCGAATCGTTGACCGAAGACCGCTCGACACTGGCCAGGTTGACGGCCACTCGCAGCCTTCTATCCCCCGCGGCCACCACCGTGTAGAGACCCGGTTGATCCGCCTGGAACACCGTGCGGTCGGACAACGGCCAAGCGACGACCCCGTTTCCCTCCAGGTCCGTCACCGCGGCCGAGGGAAGCGGCACCTCGACCCGGCCGGGCGCCCGGGCCAGCGCAACCTGCTCATCCATCAACCAGCCCAACGTGTTCGCGAGAAAGATGGGGAAGCCCGGTTGGAGCGCGAAGTTCGAATCCTCGAGCGCGAACGACACCCGCACGATCCGATCCGCTTGGTCACTGACCAGAACCAGCGGCAGCGACCTGTTGCCGACCACCACTTCGCTGACCGACCCGCCCCCCGGCTCTCCGGCCGAAGACGCCTGCGCGTCCCGGTCCGCGGGCACCCCAATCCGCGCGGCCCGATCGATGCGTAGGTCCTCGAGCGCCACGAAGCGGAGCACCGGATGGGCCGGATTCCAGGCCGGTGCCTCCGGTACCTCCACGACGTCGAGCGTCCGGCTCAGCCACCCCGCGTCGGGCGGCAGGAACAACAGGGACGGGCCACCGGGCGCCTGGGGCGGGGCGAAGCGATCGAAGATGTATACGTCCGCGGACACCGAGGGATTGTATTGGCTGGGGCGAATCACCTCCAGGGACAACCTCGGCTCGTCCGCCAATACGTTTTCGAGGTACAGGCTGCCCGGCGTAATCAGCGCAACCCGTGTCTGTGTCCGGATCGGCAGAAACCCGTATGCGTAATCGTCGGCCGAGAACGCGTCGGCGTCCGCCGTAACCACGGCTCGCACCGGCCCTCGCCCGAACCCGCTCAGGTCGATGAACCGGGCCTGTGTTTCATCGGCCTGCAGGGTCAGCGTGTCCCGAATGCCTCCTTCAACGGCTCCACTCAGCCGGAGCGTGACCTGCTTCGCCACAGGCGAGGCGTTCTTCATCTGGACAAAGGCGTGGTAGCGCGTCGGCTCCGAGGGCAACGCCTCGATTTCGAACGCCGTGATGCCGACGTTGTGCGCGGGCTCGAAGACCGAGATCAGCGTCGCCTCGGGCGGAGCCCCGTCCACCATGACCCCGTCGGAAATGAAGAATATCTCGGCGTCGAGCTCCGGTAGGTCCGGGAACTCGGGGGCACCACCGAGGGACACGGTGAGTCCGGTGAGCACTTCCAGGGCAGACCGTCGGTCGCCGGGCTCACCGGGCGGGGCCTGACCCGACGTGTCGAGAATGAGGAACTTCCCGCTCGCGCTCCCCTGCCTCAGGAATCGGCCCGCGTGCGCCACCGCGTGCTCCCAACGGGTGAACCCGTCGGCGGTGAGGGTGGCCATGGTCGCGGAATTGTCGATGACCACCATGATGTTGCGGATGTCCTGACTCGGAGACGAGAGCTCGGGACGCCCGACCCCCGCTGCGACGGAGAGGCCGATCGTGAGCGCGAGCAAGAGCGAGAGCAACCACCGCAAGCGGTCTAAGAACGTGTTCCTCTTCTTCTCCTTGAGTAGGCGGTCCCACAGCAGCGTCGACGGGACGACCACTCGCCGGGGTGGCGGCTTGAGCCAATACAGGAATACGACGGCCACCAAGGTCGTACCGAGCAGGGCTGCCACCATCCCCGCACTCATCCCGAGAAAGATCATTTGAGGAACCGGCCTTGGCGAAAGACCTGGAGAATCAGGTCCTCGAACGGGACGTCCGTCGTGGTCCTCAGGTAACCCCAGCCGTTCTTGCGACAGTAGGCGCCGACTTCCTCACAGTGCTCCTCGAACTGTTCGGCGTAGCCCTCGAGGAGCGCCGGCGTAACCCTGACGCGCTGCGATGTCCCAAGCTCCGCATCCTCCAGAAGCACCTCGTCCGGAAGGTCGGGATGCGCCTCTTCGGTGGTGTAGACATGGACGGCAAACAGGTCCTGCCGAAAGTAGCGGAGCATATCGAACGCCCTCGAGAATCCCTCTTCATCTAGGAAATCCGACACCACCACCACCAGTCCCCGGCGTCGACGAGACGAGAAGAAGGCCTTGAACGCCTTCTCCATCGAAGTCGCTCCACCGGGCTGGGCGGACTCCAGAAACCGAAACGCGTGCCACACCTGGTGTTTACCCCGACGCGCCGAGAGTTCATGGGCGATGCCGTCGGCGAAGCCGACCAGGTTGACTCGGTCCTGGTTCAGGAGCCCGACATAGCACAGCGCCGCGGCAATCTTGCGGGCGTAGTCGTACTTCGCGGGCGCGCCGTGGTCCATCGACCCGCTGGCGTCGAAAAAGATGTAGATGGGCAAATCCGCATCTTCCTCGAAAAGCCTCAGAATCAGCTTGTCGAGGCGCAGGTACGTTCGCCAATCGACGTTCTTGGTGTCTTCACCCGAGACGTACTGCCGGTAGTCGGCGAACTCGATCCCCGAATCGGTCTTCTTCTTCGCCCGATGCTCCCCATGCATGTGTCCGGGGATCATATGATTCGAGACGAGGTTCAAGTATTCGAGCTTCTTCAAGAACTCGTCGTCGAAGAGCGTCGCTTTCTCACTCATCCGATGAACGCCGGGCCCGCCGGCCTACTCCGAGGGTTCTGGAGTGTCCTTCATGATCGCCTCCAGAATCGTATCGGTTTCGACCCGTTCCGCCTCACCCTCGAAGTTGAGCAGCACGCGGTGGCGCAACGCCGGGAGCATGAAGGCGCGAATATCTTCGCAGGACACATGGACGCGGCCGTTGAGCAGCGCGTTTACCTTACCGCCGATCACCAGGGTCTGCGTTCCGCGCGGACTGGCACCGAAACGTGCGTACCGTTGCGTGAGCGGGTGCGCGTGCGGCGTATCGGGATGCGTGGCGAGCGTCAGGCGAATCGCGTAGTCCTGAACGGCTCGGGCGATCGGAACCGAGCGGGCCGTGTCGCGCATCACCAGGATCTCATCACGGTCGAGCACCATTCCCGCTTCGGGCTCCTCACGGCGCGTGGTTCGATCCATGATCTCGTGCATGTGATCCGCCTCCGGATACTGGATCTTCAGCTTGTAGAAGAACCGGTCGAGCTGAGCCTCCGGCAAGGGGTACGTCCCCTCCATCTCCAACGGATTCTGTGTGGCGAGAACGAAGAAAGGGGGCGACAGCCTGTGAGTGGTCGTGCCCACCGTGACGCTGCGTTCCTGCATCGCCTCGAGAAGCGCGGACTGTGTCTTGGGCGTGGCGCGGTTGATCTCGTCCGCCAACAGGATGTTCGTGAAGATCGGCCCCTCTTGGAACGCGAGATGCTTTTCGCCGGTGTCGCTCTCGTGCACGACGTCACTTCCCACGATGTCGCCGGGCATGAGGTCGGGCGTGAACTGAATGCGCGAGAATTTCAGATGCAAAACATCCGCGACCGTCGCCACGATCTTGGTCTTTCCGATCCCCGGAATGCCCTCTAGCAGTACGTGCCCCTTGGCAAGCAAACTGATCAGGGTTCCGTCGATGATCTCCTCGTTACCGACGATCACCCTCGAAATTTCGTCCTTGACCCGTTGGAACTGCTCGGTGAAATCGCTGACCTGAGTGTCGATTTGGGTTGTCGTCATTTTCTCTCGTCGGGCCGAATGGCCAAGAAATACTTTTTCACTAGGCTCCGGTACCGCCAGGGGATTCGCTCGGCGTTCAAGGCCGAGCCCCTGGAATACTCCGAAGGCGCCCGCACGTCACGGTACTGCACGATCGAGCTCTGCTGACGACTGGCCTCCTGGAAGAGATCCTCGGGGTCCAACTCCCGCTGCTCTTCCGCGGACTCGGGGGCCGCGCCGTCGATCACCTCGAGCGCGAGCTGAGCCTCCAACGTCGTGCTGGCGCCCAGCTCGAGGGCACCGCCAGACGGATCGCCCGTGGCATTGCCCGCCGGACCACTCTGGGCCCCCGAACTGCCATCGGAGCGGGCGACCTCGGAGGACGGCGAGGCCGTCGACGCTTCGCTGCTCTGACCCGCCATGGATTGGTTCTGGGACATCTGCATCTGGTTCTGTCCTGGAGAGCCCCCGGGCTGTTGGGCCATCGCCTGCTGCATTTCCTGCGTCGCTTCCGAAGCCTGGTTGTTCGCTTCCTGACGTGCCAGCTGGTCGGCGATTTCCTCGAGCGCGGCCGCCACCCGCTCCATGGCCTCCTGGGCATCGGCAAGGCGCTCCTCCGAAATCGCCTCGGCGGCCTCTTGCAGCGCCGCGAGCAACTCGTCGATGACCGGCTCATCGATCTGCGAAGCATCCTGCAGGAGTTCCGCCAGCTCCTCCAGCTGCTGGCCGGTGAGGTCGCCGAGTCCTTCGGAAAGCTCACGTAGCCCCTCGACCGCTTCGGAAAGATCCTGGTTCCTGAGAGCGTCCACGAACTCGGCCAACTCCTCCGATCCCGAGAACTCCTCGACCAACTCCTCGAGGGCGTCGCGAGTGGCGGTCATCTCCAGATTTCCCTCTTCGAACGCGTCCTGCGCCTCTCGCAAGTCACGGAGAAGGTCATCGAAAGACGTCTCGGCGGCCTCGAGCTCCTCCAGCGCCTCCTCCAGCAGGGCCAGGGCCTCGTCATTCAGGAGCTCCTCACCCTCGCCGTCGATGAGGTCACGGATGTCGTCGGCGTACGCCTCTCGCGCTTGCTCGAAGCGGGTGGAGTCCGACGCGGCGGCAAAGGACAGGAGCGGGCCGTCGGAGGGCACGAGGGCAATCACCTGCAGCAGCCCGAAGAGCACCAGCGCCACCCCGAAACGCTTCGGGACCGTCACTGGAACCAGGCCCCTCGGATCCAATTGACGAGCCGTTTCCGCGGCGCGCCCGACCAGGAGATCGATCCATGGCGAGGAGTCGCCCTGCCGCATGAACCAGTACGCGCTCTTGATTTCGTCGTTCAAGCCGGCGCGCTGATCGGCCACCCCGGCCGCGCGCTCGAGGCGCCTGGCTCCGACTTGGGACCACAGGAGGAAGGCCAGGAAGGCGGCCGACCCGGCACCGACGATGAGACCGCCCGGTGGCACGTTGACCGGCACCAGCAGAACAGTCACTTCCATGAGCAGCAGGGCGCCCAGCACCAAACACGTTGCCACCGAAAGGTGGTGGAGCGTCTGGTTGACCCGAACCTTCAGATCGATACGCCTCAGCACCGCGGTGATCGTAGACCCCTCGACGGCCCTACTCACCAGCGACCTTTTCCAGGGTCGTGCGGTTGTCCGTATTGTGAACCATTGGGCGCTCCCGGTGGACCAACTAGCAGGCTAAACTGACGCCGCCGTAGAACGGGAGCAAGAGAGGGCTACTTCGAAACGGTGTTGCCCCCTGCTTTTTGGCCACGATGGAGGGCTCCGCGAGCGGCGCGATCGAGGGCCCCGAACCGGGCGGCCCACCACCCGCCTTCCTCTTCACGCTCGGCCACCCCGACGGTCACGGTCAGAGACCACCGGGCGGAGGGATAGCCCGCAGCATCACCTTTTCCGTTCCCCGGAACCTTGGCGCGCACGGCGTACCGAAAGTCTTCGATGTCCGCCCGCAACGCCTCGAGATCGCCGAGGACTTCGTTGCGCCCCTTCCCCGCAAAGACGAGCGCGAAATTATCACCGCTATACCGGAAGGGGCGGGCATGGCGACCCACCATCCGCAGATCCTGGGCGATCTTCTTCATCACACCGTCGCTCGCGTCCCGCCCGTAGCGGTCGTCGAGCGTCTTGTGGTGATCCACGCTCACCAGGGCCAGGGCACAGGGGGTCCCTGCCTGTTTGATCTCACGCCGCAGGGCTCTCCGCGCCGGAAGGAGCGTGACGCTGTCACTGAGGGAGAGCGCGTACGACTTCTCCAGCACATTCACGACCAGCATGAGGCCGGCCACGGTCAGGTAGATCGTAGACTCCACGGAGTCGGGTCCGCCTCGCAGAGCCAACAGAAACGCCAGGACGATCCAGAAGAATCCCTTGTCCAGGCGATGTCCGCGCCCTCCGGCGAGTCCGCCGATGAAGAGGAGCGCCAGCAGCCCGACCGCCACCTTCGCATCCGACAACTGAAGCCCGGAGAGGTCCCACGGAAGGAGGGTCTGCCAGGTCCACGAAAGGACCTCGGGGCGCACCGCCCAAACCATGAGCCCGATGGCCAGTCCCACGGGGATGATGGCGACCTGGACCAGCCCCCGAGGCGAGAAGACACCCCGATCCTTCATGGCCACGACGATCGGCAGCAGAAACAGGAAGAACACCCCGCTGGCGTCCCAGACCGACCCGACGCCGGGCTGCAACGTTCCGCTCGAGGGTCGGAGGAGCACATCCATCATGAAGAGGCCCAGCAGGACCGCGGCCACCCGGCTGCGGCGATAACGCCACGCGAGTACCAAGCCAGCGCCGTACACAGCCAACGGATAGACGCCGATCGTCGCCACGAGCCAAGACGCGTCCGCCTGCAAGGTGGCCAGGAGGACACCCGCCAGGAGGAGGATCAGACCGGGCCAGACCCAGCCTCGTACGATTCTTATCCTTCTCGCCATCAATTCAGGTGGGAACGCGGTGATGACCCTCGAGCCGCACCCGGTCCATCGCGGGAGTCCCACTCGCAGAGGTCGAAGCTCTAATATGAAAATCTAGAGGGGCCTGGGGGGCCGGGCCAGAAGTTCTTCTGGGATCGGGGATTTCAGATAGGATACGCCGTCGCTCCAAAAGGCCGAAAACCAACCTCGGTGGGCTCGAGGATGTGTGTCGGGGCCAACGGAACAAATGCCCAGGCGGACTGTTATCTTCCCGTCCAACTCCGAGAGTTTTTCGGGGTGAGCCCTACGGAACCTCCTTCGGCCCGAGGTCATGGGTTCGTCGTCCCCCAGGCCGGAACGAGATGCATGGAAGATCGCAATGAGCGTCGGACCAGCGAGCGCCGCCAGGCCGACCAGCGCAGCGGAGAAGGCAGACGGACCGACAAGGAGCGTCGTATGTGGAACCGTCGCCACATTGCCCGCGAACGAATGACCGATAGAGACAGGTTCGATAGACGTGGGGCGCACCCCTCGTTGTTCGCGACACCCGGTTTCAAGCTGTTGCGCGGGGTCCGTCGTAGCGGCTCGGCGCGACGTAGCGGCGTACCGCGCCGTCGCGTCACGCGGCGATGCGTCGCCCGGCGAGCCCTGTCGTAGCGGCCTTCGAGGGCGGCATCCGGTAGCGTTCCGCAACGGGCAACTCTACATTTACGCCGCAGCGCTGGGCCGCGCCGCGCATCAACATCGAGAACCCAGGTAGGGAGATGTCCATGTCCAGGCTTACCGCCGTGATCGCGTTTCTGGCACTCACCATTCCCGCGGCAGGGCTCGTGCCCACCGCGGCGCTCGCACAGACGCCGGTCACCGTCGAGGAGGACGTGATCTTCAGCCGTACCCTCGGCTCGGCCATTCTCGCGGACATCGCGTACCCGGTCGACGGCACGGACCTGCCGGTCATCATGTACGTGCACGGTGGTCGCTGGCGGGGCGGCACGCGAGTCAATGACTCGGGACTCCAGGTCGCTCAGTGGGCCGGCAAGGGGTTCTTCGCGATGACCATCGACTATCGTCTCGTGGGGGCATCGCCGGCTCCCGCCGCTTATCAGGACGTCCAGACGGCCATCCGTTGGGTGCACGCACACGCCGACGAGTATGGCATCGACCCGGACCGCATCTACCTGATCGGCAACTCGTCGGGCGGCCACCTCGTAGCGCTGGCCGCCACGCTGGGTGAGGGACCCTACGAGCGAGTCGGGGGCTGGGAGGACGCCCGGAGCGACGTGCGCGCCGTGATCAGCGCTGCCGGCACCTATGACCTGAACACACTCTCCTGGGGCAATCTTTGGACGCCGGTGGAGGGTGACGTTCGGGAGGCACGGCGGCTCGCGTCTCCGATCCACCACGTCGGTCCCGGCACGAAGCCGATCCTACTCGTGCACTCCGACGACGACCGGTCGGTGCCCATCGCTCAAGCGGTGGAGATGGCGGCGGCGTTGGAGGCTGCCCACGTCCGTCACCGCTTCGTCCACTACGAGGATCGCGGACACATGTCCGTCACGGATGAGGTGATCGAGCACACGCTGGCGTTCATCGCCGAGGTAGAGGGGAGTCGCTAGGGACGGCTAGGCCGTCGAGCCCTCAATTGGGCACCCGCTCGCGAAGCTCCTCGAACCAGTTCTGGACCAGCACGACCTGCGGCGGCAACGCGTCTCCCACCTGGCTGACGGCTTCCTTCAGCATCAGAAAGCGGCCATCGGGCGCCACGTGATACTGACGCGTACCGCCCAAGGCGGCCGCAACGTACTCCCCGCGGAACAACTCGATCGGTCTTCCGATCCGCACCGTCTCCCCGACTGCCTCGACGGAGACCGCCATCATGCGATCGTCGAGGCGGTAGATCAGCTCGCTTCCGTCCGGGGACCAGGTCACGCTCGTGCCACCACCGATGGACACAGGCACGACAGGGCCGGGGCCCGGGTACGGCTGGACGTAGACTTCCATCACTCCGGACTGGTCCGACCGGTAGACCAGCCAGCGGCCATCCGGCGACACCTCCGCGTTCCCCCGGTTGAACTCGCCCTGCAGCAAGGGCTCGAGCGTGGGTTCGCCCTGAAGCGACAGTTGAACGATCTCGCGATTGGCCCCCGTGATCAGTCGACTGAAGATCAAGTGCATGCCATCCGGTGTCACCGCGGTGGGGTAGTCCCCCAAAATGCCTTCGTTGCTGAGCACATGTTGGGGAGCGGCGCTCCCGTCGGCCATGACCGTATGAATCTGAAAGGGGCCGCCCGCGACGTTCGTAGCGAACGCAAGGCGACCGTCCAACGTCCAGACAGGTGTGTTCGTTGCGCCCTCCTGTGTCAGGCGAAGACCGGCCGCGCTGGCCACGTCGTATACCCAGAGCGACACGACGTTGTCGTTGCCGGGCACACCAACCGCCAGTTGCGTGCCGTCCGGCGACAGACGCGGATTCTGATAGGCCCGAGGAGGGAGCGGCAGGGCCTCTTCCCTGCCGTCCCGGTCCACCCACACGGCCGTGCGTGGGCCGCCGCCGGCGGC
>JBDHFN010000023.1:0-37110 GCA_039590375.1 Gemmatimonadota bacterium | reverse complement strand
TTCCGTCAATACGACATTCGCGGTCTTGTCGCCGACGAGTTGACCCCCGAGGTCTCCGAGGGCGTCGGGCGGGCTTATGCGACATTGGCCTCTCGCGATCTCGGACGGACTCCTCGCATCGCGGTCGGGCAGGACAACCGCCCCTCGTCTCCGGCTCTGGCCGAGGGTCTGATCCGCGGGCTCAACGCCGCTGGCGCCGACGTCGTCGACATCGGCACCGTCCCGACGCCCGCGGTCTACTGGGCGGAGAGGACCCTCCCCACGGACGGTGGTATTCAGATCACGGGATCACATAACCCGCCCGAATGGAACGGCATCAAGATGACGCTCCGGGGGATGTCGGTTTACGGCGACCAGATTCAAGGGCTCAAGCAAGCGATCCTGGAGGAGGAATTCGGAGAGGGTGCCGGAGGCTCCGAGCGCGTCGACGTCCTGGATCGCTACGTGGCGGACGTGGCGGGACGCTTCGATCTCTCGCGGCCGGTGAAGGTCGTTCTGGATTGCGGAAACGGTGTCGGGTCCCTCGTGGGCGTCGAGGTGCTCGAAGCACTCGGCGCCGAGGTCGTTCCCCTTTTTTGCGAGTCCGACGGGACGTTCCCCAATCACCATCCGGACCCCACCGTCGACGAGTGCCTAGTGGACTTGATCGACACGGTACGCAGTGAGGGTGCCGAGTTGGGGATCGGCTTCGACGGAGACGCAGATCGTATGGGGGCGGTCGACGAGCACGGCCACATCGTCCGCGGAGACCTCCTGCTGTTACTGTTCGGGCTCGACATTCTGCGCACGAAGGGTCCGGGGCAACGGCTCGTCTTCGACGTAAAGTGCTCCCAGGTCGTGCCGGACGAATTCGAAGCGGCCGGCGGGGAGGCGATCATGTGGAAGACCGGTCACTCGCTGGTCAAGGAAAAGATGAGAGAAACGGGCGCGGTCCTCGGGGGTGAGCTTTCCGGACATATCTTCGTGGCCGACAACTACTACGGATTCGATGATGCGCCGTACGCCGCCTGCCGGCTCGTGGACCTGATCGCACGGTCCGGGCGTACTCTCTCTGACATGGTCTCCGATTTCCCGGTCTACGTGTCCACACCCGAGTTGCGCATCGACGTGACCGAGGAGACCAAGTTCGCGATCGTGGAGGCGGCACAAGAGCACTTCCGGGAGACTCGGGACGTGATCGACGTCGATGGCGCGCGGGTTCAGTTCGACGGCGGATGGGGTCTGCTGCGGGCGTCCAACACGCAGCCGATCATCGTGGCGCGCTATGAGGCTGAAACCGAGGAGCAACTCGCTGCGATTCGCGGCGAGATCGAGTCTTGGCTGTCGACGAAAGGGGTGGCAGTATAGTGTCCCACGTGGGCCCCACAGCGGCCGACCCTCTTGGTCGCTCGCGAACTCTGGCAACGGATCACTAACGTGAAAATCCGAGAACTGAGAGGCAGACGTCTCCTGATCGCTCTGGGGATCACGTTCCTGACGATCTTGCTGGCAGGACGGATCGCCGCGAGTGCCTACATCGAGATCCTGTGGTTCGATTCCCTGGGCTACTCGTCCGTGTTCTGGACTCGCGTTGTCTGGGAATGGGGCGTGCGCCTGTTCGGAGCGCTGTTGGTGGGACTGGTGTTTTTCTTCAACCTGCGCTTCATCGCCCGTGCGCTGGGCGGAATCCGCATCAAGCGCCGTGTGGGCGACCTGGTGATCTCAGAGCAGCTCTCCGAGACCGTCGTGATCTGGAGCGTCGCGCTGCTTTCCGCCCTGGTCGGGGCCTGGTTTGGAGCCTCCATCCCACCCTCCATGGGTCTCAACGTTCTCTATCTTCTCAACGCGCCGGAATGGGGCGTCACCGATCCCTTCCTGGGACGGGATCTGACGTTCTTCGTCATCCTGCTTCCCCTCTTGAGATCGCTGGTGATCTTCGGTCTCGTCGTGACCTTCCTCGTCTTTACGCTTGCCGCGGCGGGATACGCGGCCACGGGGGCGCTCCAGTGGGGGCCGGGCCGACTCGTCATCGAGAGCCGACCACGGGTGCACCTGGGCGTCATCATCGCTGCGTTCAGCGCCCTGCTGGGGGCCCAGTTCTGGCTGGCCCGCTACGTCCTCCTGCTCAACGGAACGTCTGGCGTGCAGGGTATCTTCGGATTTGCCGACGCCGAGGCACGCATGCCCGCCTACGGCGTCCTCTCTCTGCTCGCTCTGGCGGTGTCAGCCACCGCTCTGTGGAGTGGATTCAAGAATCGCCCGCTGCCCCTCATGGTGGCCTCTGCGGTGTTGATGGTCGGTGGGTTGGCCGTTGGACAGGCGTATCCGTCGTTCATCCAGCGCTTTCGGGTAGAGCCCAATGAGCTGGAACGGGAGTCTCCGTACATCCTGGAGAACATGCGGTTCACTCGGATGGGCTTCGACCTTACGGATCTCGAGCGGCGTGAGTTCGACTACGAGCAGTCGACCAGCGTGGATTGGCAAGCGGCTGCCTCCCAGTTCGAGGGCCTTCCGGTGTGGAGCGCGCAAGCACTTCTGACGACGTACAGAGAATTGGAGGCTCGCTTCCCTTATTACGATTTCTCGGGTGTGACCGTGGATCGTTATGAGGGACCGGATGGAATGGTCCCGGTGGCGCTGGCGGTTCGCGAGGTGCTCCCGAGGGGGATCCAGGATCCGAACTGGCAGAACCTGCATCTCCGGGACGACTACATCCGCGGGATGGGAGCGGTCGTCAGCGCCGCGACGACCCGTACGCCGGAGGGCCGTCCCACGATGTTCGTGTCTGGAATCCCACCAGAGTTTGCGGCGAGCGAGGCTACACCGGAAAGCCTCCGGCTCACCCGTCCGGACGTCTACGTGGGAGCGCGCCGAGGGGCGTCAGCCCGGGATCGACTTTCCGGAGGGCATACAACTGGACTCGCCCCTGAGGACGCTCGCGCTCGCCTGGCGCTTCAGGGACGCGAACCTGCTCTTCGCCGCCGAGGTGGACCGGAACAGCCGATTCGTCTTCCGGCGGGACGTCCTGGAACGCGTGGGGCGAATTTCCGGCCAGCTGCTACGATTCCCCGAGGCCCCCTATCCGGTCGTTCACGAGGGGCGGATCGTCTGGATACTGGAGGGCTTCACGGGGTCGAGCTCGTTCCCCCTGTCGACTCGACACGACCTGGAGGCTGGACGGCCCGTCCGATACGCCCGGAACAGCGTGAAAATCACCGTAGACGGGATCACGGGCGAGGTGATCTTCTACGTTGTCGACGAAGAAGATCCGCTGCTCCAGGCTTATGCGCGGGGCTTTCCCACCATGTTCAGCCCCTTGAGTGACATGCCCGAGGGCCTACGCGACCACATCCGGTATCCCCGGACCATGCTGGGCCTCCAAGCCCGGGTCCTCTTTCAGTACCATCAGGAGACGGCTGCCCTCTTCCACGGCCAGCAGGACGTATGGACGTTGCCGCAGGAATTGGCTCAAGGCACGACCCCCGTGCCGTATCAGCCGGAGTACGGGCTGTATCGACTCCCCGGCGAGGAGAAGAAAGACTTCCTACTCACGTCCGTGTTCGTCCCTCGTGGACGGCAGAACTTGACCGCCATTCTAGCCGCGTCGAGCGATCGCGAGCGCTACGGCGAGCTCGTGTTGTTCAACGTGCCCGTCGAGGATCAGGTGCCCGGTCCGCGTCAAGTCGAGGCGCTGATCGAGCAGGATCCGCTGATCTCACAACAGTTCTCACTGTGGAGGACCGGAGGTAGTCAGGTATGGACCGGACATCTGCATTTGGTGCCGGTCGGCCGGATGCTCCTCTACATGGAGCCCGTGTTTCTGGCGGCCGAAGAGGACGCGATTCCTGAACTGAGGCGCTTCGTCGTGAGCGACGGGTACCGTGTGGCGATGGAGGAAACGCTTCAGGAAGCGATCCAGGCGTTGGCTCGGATCTCCGACGGGGCGGTTCCCCAGTTCACGTCCGCCGAAGACATGGTGGACGTCCCGTCCCTGTCCCTGGACACCAGCCAATGGCCGGCCGAGGCCCTGGACTTGCTCGACGTCGCGGATGCCGCCCTGAGAACAGGAGATTTTCAGGGATTCGGCGAGGCACTCGCTGAGCTCCGCGCTCTGCTCGAGCAACTCTCCTCGAATACGACCCTTCCTTAGCACTCACAGCAGGCTCGCATGAATATCCACGAGTATCAGGCCAAAGAAATCCTACGCGCCAACGGTATCCCGGTGCCCCCCGGAGAGGTCGCCACCACGCCCGAGGAGGCCGTGGCCCTCGCTGAGCAGTACGGGGGGACCGTGGTCGTGAAGGCACAGGTCCACTCGGGGGGACGCGGGAAGGCGGGCGGCGTGAAGTTGGCCGCCACGACGGCCGAAGCCCGTGAGCACGCCGAGAAGATTCTGGGGATGACGATATCGGATCTCACGGTCGAGAAGGTGCTCATCACCCCGGCCGAAGAAATCGACACGGAGGCCTATGTGGGCATCCTCGTCGACCGGGGGTCTCAGGCCGCCACGTTCATGGTGTCGGCCGAGGGCGGGATCGACATCGAGGAAGTCGCCCACACCAATCCGGATGCCATCCGGAAGCTCACGGTCGACCCCCGCTATGGCCTCATGGACCACCAAGCCTACTGGCTGGCGAACTCGCTCTACGAGGACCCGAGCTTGGCGAAGCAGGCCACCAAGATCATCCGGCAGCTCTACAACGCGTTCACGTCGAGCGGGGCGTCGATGATCGAGATCAACCCTCTCATTTCGACGACCGGGGGCGAGGTCAAGGCGATCGACGCCAAGATGAGCATCGACGACAGTGAACTCCTCAGGCATCCGGAGTTCGAGGAATTGAGGGATCTGTCGGCGGAACCGGCCGCCGAGACGAAGGCCCGGGAAGCCGGTCTCAGCTACGTCAAGCTGGACGGCAACGTGGGGTGCTGCGTCAACGGAGCGGGGTTGGCCATGGCCACCATGGACCTGGTGAAGTATTACGGCGGAGAGCCCGCCAATTTCCTCGACATAGGGGGCTCGTCGAATCCTGAAAAGGTCGTCTCGGCACTGGAGATCATCACCTCGGATCCGAATGTGAGAGTCATCCTGTTCAACATCTTTGGGGGGATCACCCGCTGCGACGATGTCGCGCGTGGCATCGTCGAAGCCACCACCCGCATCGATATCGTACCGCCGATCGTGATTCGACTTACAGGAACGAATGAAAAGGAAGGGTTGGACATTCTCAGCGAGGCTGGATTCTCGGCGTCTTCCTCAATGGATGAGGTGGTCGAGCGAGCCGTTGAGATGGTGAACGCGGGTTAATGGAGCCAACACGATAGATGGCGATTCTAGTCGATGAAGATACCAGGCTGGTTGTCCAGGGAATCACGGGACGCGACGGGTCATTCCACACGCTTCAGATGATGGAATACGGCACCACCGTGGTCGCCGGCGTCACGCCGGGGAAGGGTGGGCAGAGCTTCGAGGCTTTCGATGGGGTGAGGGTGCCGATCTTCAATTCCATGGATGAGGCGGTATCCGAGACTGGTGCCAACGCCTCGGCGGTGTACGTGCCGCCGGCTTTTGCCGCGAGCGCCGTCGAGGAAGCCGCCGACGCCGGAGTCTCGTTGATCGTGACCATTACCGAGGGGGTCCCAGTGCAGGATATGGCTCGGGCTCACGCTTTCGCTCGAGACCACGGCGCACGGGTCTTGGGGCCGAACTGCCCCGGCGTCATCTCTCCAGGGAAGGCGAAGGTGGGAATCATTCCGGGAAACATCGTCACCGCGGGACCCGTGGGCGTGATTTCTCGTTCGGGCACCCTCACCTATGAGGCGGTGATCCATCTGACCAATGCTGGGATCGGGCAGACGACCTGTGTGGGGATTGGCGGTGATGCACTTATCGGCACCAGTTTCGTCGATGCCCTCGAGGCTTTCGCCGGCGACGCCGACACTGAGGCCATCGTCATGATCGGCGAGATCGGGGGTACCGATGAGCAGGAGGCGGCCCAGTGGGTGAGCGAGAACCTGAAGATCCCGGTCGTAGGATTCATCGCCGGTCAGACTGCCCCTCCGGGTCGCCGTATGGGTCACGCCGGTGCGATTATCAGTGGGTCCTCGGGGACCGCGGAAGAAAAGATGAAGGCTTTTGAGGCGAACGGTATCGCGGTGGCCAAGCGCCCAGCTGATATCGTCGGGCTGATCCAGGGTGCGCTTCCTGGATAACCCGCCCCGTTCCCCATCGGAGGAAGAATGAAAATCGTTGAAATGCTCCGGCGCGGGGCGATTCTTGTTCCCCTCGATGCACCAGATCTCCCGTGGGCCCTGACCAATGCGTTCCGAGCCATACCGGGGGTCACGGACGAGGTGGCGAAGAAGCTCGCGTCGGATCTCGTCGGCGGCGTGTCGGGGGAAATCCATCAACTCCATGAACGCGTCGTCGTGGCCCTCGCTGAGTCCGATGCCGTTACGGAGACGTGTGCGGTCATCGGCGTGTCGCCCACGGGATACACGGCGCTTGGGGCGCGGGCTGCTGTCCCCTCGGGATCGAGTCCCGATGATGCCGACGGCAGCGGCGATACCGGAGTCGATACAGGGTCTGGGGAAGCCCGGTCCAAGGAAGCTGGGTCCGTGGAAGCCGGGTCCGAGATGGTCTTGTTACTGGTGACCCCCCGGAATCTGGCGTCGCTGAGGGATCGGACGCTTCCTGCCCTGAAACGATTCTTCCGGGAAGAAGAGGGGGTGGCGCCGCTCTTGAACGCGCGATCAGCCGACGGCATATCGAGGGCATCGGCCTTCATGGACTTCGATCCCCATGGGAGTCTTCTGGTGGAGGACGTGGTGGAACCGGTCAAGTATCGGGTATATCCGGACACGCCCTACTCGGAGGTGGCCGATCTCATGGTCAGGAGGGAGCTCCAAGCGGTTCCTGTGGTCGGGGAGGACTACGAGTTCCTCGGCGTCATCACGACGGGAGACGCCATGGAGGAACTCGTCTCACGGGCCCGGGTCGAGAGCGTCGGTGGGAGTTCTGCGATCGCCCGAACGGAGCTGACGGCGAGGGAGATCATGACGCGCACCGTCATGTGCGTTTCGGAGGAGCAGAGCCTCATCGAGGCGGCGTCCATCATGGTGAATCGGAATGTCGAACAGCTTCCGGTGATCCGAGAGGGAGAGATGGTCGGGCTACTCACGAGGAGGGAAGTGCTACGGTGGCTCTTCCCTGAAACGTCGTTCAAGCAAGAGGAATAGTGTTACATGAGCCTTACGCTCGGAATCATTAAGCCGGACGCAGTGGAGTCCGGCAAAGCGGGAAATATTCTGGCCCATCTCGAGGCTTCCGGCTTCACGGTCAGGGCCTTGCAGATGACGCGGATGAACACGGTCCAGGCGGGGGCGTTCTACGCCGTTCACAAGGAGCGTCCATTCTTCGACTCGCTGGTCAGCTTCATGACATCGGGTGCTGTGATCCCGATGGTCCTGGAGGCCGAAGATGCGGTCGCGAAGCTTCGAACCGTGATTGGGGCGACCGATCCGGCCGAGGCCGATGATGGAACGGTTCGTAAGCTCTTTGCGGAATCGAAAGAGCGAAACGCGATCCATGCCTCGGATTCGGACGAAAATGCCGCGTCCGAGATCGCTTTCTTCTTTTCCCAGCACCAAAGACTCGGCCTCTGAAGGCTGTTTAAGAGGTACAGTGGACCGCGTTGACTCGCCCTGGGCCTTGGGATAGTTTTTTCGACTATGCTCAAAGTCGATTTGGGTGACTTGGAGCGACGACAGACGCTTCGGGTCGAAGGGCGGATTGACGCGGAGGACGACCTCTTCGAGGGGTTCGACGTCGCGTATCGAGCGCCCCTGAACGTCGTTTTGGATGCCACATGGGCGGGATCGGGCGAGTTGGTCGTGCGTGGTGGCGTGGTGGGTATGGTGTCACAAGACTGCCGCCGATGCCTCGATTCTGTCGAGCAGCAAGTCGATGTCGCTATCACGCTCCTTTTCGCGCCGTCGGATCTGTTGGAGGAGGACGATAGCGAGACGTATCGCCTCGAAATGGGGGTCCGAGAGATCGATCTCGGACCGTACGTTCGTGATGAGGTGGTTCTCGCGATACCGCCCTTTGTGGAGTGTCGGGTCGATTGTCGCGGCATATGCGCTGGATGTGGTGAGAATCTGAACGAGTCGGAATGCAAGTGTTTGCCGGGAGGCACGGACCCACGGTGGGATGCCCTCCGGGCACTCGAGAACAAGTGAGTTAGACCGATGGCTGTACCAAAGAAAAGAACTTCGAAGCAACGTAAGCGTAAGCGTCGCACGCATTACAAGGCTGAGCCCGTGGTCACGAATACTTGCTCTCGGTGCGGTGATCCCAAGATCCCCCATCGGGTGTGCCCAAGCTGTGGGTACTACGGTGGAGAGCAGGTGCTAGCCCCGGACTTGGACTGACCTCGAAAGACGGGATCCAACTACGTGCGGATTGCTCTGGACGCCATGGGGACCGATGGGGCCCCCACGGCCGAGGTGGCCGGCGCGGTGAGCGCTCTGCAATCCCCTGAATCGGACTTCGAGGTCATTCTGGTCGGGGATTCCGCTGTCGTAGAAGCGGAACTCGCCAAGTACCCTGGGTTTCCCGCCGAAAGACTGAGCGTCGTTCACGCCCCCGAACGGGTCCTGCCGGGCGAGCCGCCCTCGACGGTCCTGAGACGTAAACCGGACTCCTCCATCGCCGTCGGCGTTGGGCTTCACAAGGACGGAAAGGCCGACGCGTTCATCAGCGCCGGTTCTACGGGGGCCGTCATGGCGGCGTCGCTTCTCATCCTGCGTCCGCTGGAGGGAGTGGATCGTCCCGCGATCGGTACGGTGGTGCCCACCGCCGGAGGCCCGCTGCTGCTCCTGGACGCCGGAGCGAATGTCGACTGCAAGCCACATCAGCTCGTGCAATTCGCACATTTGGGAAAGGTGTACGCACAGGACCTGATGGGCATCGCCGAGCCTCGGATCGCGCTTCTCAACATTGGTGAAGAGCCGAAGAAGGGTGACGAGCTGGCGGTGGCGACGTACGAGGCCCTGGCGGAGAGCGGTCTCAACTTCGTCGGCAACGTCGAAGGCCGGGGAATTGTCGAGGGTGGATGCGATGTACTCGTGTGTGACGGATTCGTCGGAAACGTCCTTCTCAAGTTCTACGAATCCGTGGCGAGCTTCATCGTGGGACTGCTGACGAGTGCTCTGGGTGACGCCCACGCCAGCCAAGATCTCGAGGAAGTCTTCCGACTGTTGGATTATACCGAGACGGGTGGCGCGCCCCTGCTCGGAGTGAACGGCATTCCCATCATTTGTCATGGTGGCTCACCGCCGAAGGCCATCGAGAACGCGATCCGCGTGGCGGACCGGGCGGCCAAGGCCTCGATGGTATCACACTTCCTGCGGGAAATGGCCGGCCCCATCGAATCCGGCAGCACGGTTTGACGATGTCGGGTCCGTTGGTTGAAATCGTGTCGACGGGCCGCTTCCTACCCGACAACGTCGTGACGAATCGGGACATGGAGTCGATCGTCGACACGTCCGACGAGTGGATCGTGGAGCGGACCGGAATCCGCGAGCGCCGCATCGCACCCAAGGACATGACCGCTGCCGATATGGGTGCGAGCGCCGCACGAATCGCCCTGGAGCGAGCCGGCTTGACGCCCGAAGAGGTGGACGTCCTCATCGTTTCGACGGCGACGCCCGACCGCTGGCTTCCCGCCACCGCCTGCGACGTTCAGGCTCTCATCGGGGCCAAGAATGCTGTCGCCTTCGACGTTTCGGCTGCATGCACGGGCTTCATCTACGCGCTCACGGTGGCCGAGGGGTACGTCTCGTCGGGTCGCGGGGAAATCGCCCTCGTCATCGCCACGGAGAAGATGAGCTCCATCATCGATTGGGAGGATCGCACGACGTGCGTGCTGTTCGGTGACGGGGCGGGTGCGGCGGTCGTCCGGCGCTCAGCGGGGGAGCGAGGCATTCTGGGTACGCACCATCAATCAGATGGAAATCTTGCCGACCTCCTCTACCGGCCGGCCGGAGGAGCCGCGATCCCGATGGACGAGGAGGTACTTCGGAATCGAAGCCATCTCATCCAGATGTCGGGGCGGGAGGTCTTCAAGCATGCGGTGCGGGCGATGGCGGACAGCTCCGGGCAGGCGCTGGAACGATCGGGCTGGCCGCTGGAGGACGTGGACCTGGTGTTCCCGCATCAAGCCAACATGCGAATCATCAAGGCCACCGCGCGTTACGCGGGGCTTCCCATGGAGAAGGTGTTCGTCAACGTCGACCGATACGGGAACATGAGTTCGGCGACCATTCCCGTGGCGATGGACGAGGCGGTCGAAGAGGGCCGGCTGCAACCCGGCATGAACCTTTTACTCGTGGCATTCGGGGCTGGATTGACCTGGGGTGCCATGGCTGTCCGCTGGTAGGGATGGGCGGCCGGAGCTCTTGACCATGTCCCTTGCGCTTCTCTTCCCCGGGCAGGGCTCCCAGTACGTCGGGATGGGTCGATCCCTGGCCTGTGCCTCTCCCGAGGCGGCTCGGGTGTTCGAGGAAGCGGATGATGTCTTGGGGTTCTCCATCTCCAAGCTCGCCTGGGAGGGTCCCGAAGAGGATCTCGTGCTCACGAAAAACGCCCAGCCGGCCATGCTCGTCCATTCCACCGCCGTGTACCGGGTCATCCAGGACCGTCTCGGGGAAGTCGGACTGGCCGCAGGGCATTCCTTGGGCGAGTTCTCCGCCTACGTGGCGGCGGGGTCACTCGAATTCGCCGCCGCCGTACGCACGGTGCGCTTGCGTGGAGAATTGATGTACGACGCCGGAGTCGAGCGGCCCGGCACCATGGCGGCCGTGATCGGACTGGATGACGAAGCGGTCATTTCACTCTGCGGGCGAGCCGAGGACGAAGCAGGCGTCTGCGTCCCCGCCAACTTCAACGCTCCGGGACAAGTGGTCATCAGTGGAGACGTCGTTGGGGTCGAGCGGGCGATGGAGTTGGCGACGGAACTGGGTGCCAAGCGCGTGGTCCGGTTGAGTGTTTCTGGAGCGTTTCATTCCCCGCTGATGGCGCCGGCGGCGGTGGAGTTCGAGACCTGGCTCGAAGAGCAGTCCTTCCGTGATCCCGCGTTCCCCATCATCGCGAACGTCACGGCGGAGCCGGTATCGACAGGAGACGCCGCAAGGGCGTTATTGGTGCGGCAGCTCACCACACCCGTACGGTGGGCGGCCTCGATACGGCATATGGCCGAGTCGGGTGTGGAGCAATTCCTGGAAATCGGGCCCGGGTCCGTTCTACGCGGACTGAATCGGAGGATCGCCAAACCGGTCCCGTGCGCATCTCTTGGTGAGCCGGACGATCTCGAAGCATGGGAGTCTTGAGGGAATCTTCAATGAAAGAACTCGACGGACAGGTCGCGCTCGTGACGGGAGGCTCCCGTGGCATCGGGCTCGCCATCGCGCAGGAACTCGGGCGCGCCGGGGCCAGGGTGGCCGTCGTGGGTCGTAACGGGGAGGCGGCCGAGTCCGCGGCGAACTCCCTCGAGGGCGCCGGACACCAGGGCTACGGCTGTGACGTCAGTGACGCGGAGGGCTCCAAGGCGGTCGTCACCAGGATTGAAGAGGAGTTGGGGCCGATCGATATCCTGGTCAACAACGCGGGCATCACTCGGGACAACATCTTCATCCGAATGAAGGAAGAAGAGTGGGATGAGGTGCTCGCGGTCAATCTCAAGGGGGCATACAACATGACGCGTGCCCTCGCACGTGGAATGATGAAACGGCGGAGCGGCGTGGTCTTGAACATCACATCGGTGGTCGGAATCGTGGGAAACGCGGGCCAGGCGAACTACGCGGCCTCCAAGGCGGGCCTCATCGGATTTACGAAGAGCATCGCGAGGGAGCTCGCCCCGCGGGGCATTCGCTGCAACGCTGTCGCACCTGGCTTCATCACCACCGACATGACGGCGGACTTGCCCGAGTCCGCCGTGGAGGAGCTACAATCGCGCATTCCGTTGGGTCGTTTTGGCGATCCCGGGGACGTGAGCGGGCTGGTACGCTTTCTCGCGGGACCCGCGGCCCGCTACATTACCGGCCAGGTCGTCGCGGTAGACGGAGGGATGGCCATTTAGGATGATCGTGATCCGAGGTGGTTCGATTCGACTCAATACGTTGGGACTCACTTTACGGAGGCACCATGGCTGACAACACCGCCGCGAAGGTCAAGGAAATCATTATCAACGAGTTGGGAGT
The DNA here is from genome assembly GCA_039590375.1 of Gemmatimonadota bacterium. Classification (GTDB taxonomy): domain Bacteria; phylum Gemmatimonadota; class Gemmatimonadetes; order Longimicrobiales; family Gaopeijiaceae; genus UBA822. Next base: position 24,873 of record JBDHFN010000023.1, on the reverse strand, counting down.
GGACCCCGAGAAGGTCACTCCCGAGGCTTCCTTCGTGGACGACCTCGGCGCCGATTCTCTGGACACGGTGGAGCTCGTGATGGCCTTCGAGGAAGAGTTCACCATCGATATTCCAGACGAGGATGCGGAGCAAATGCGCACCGTGGGCGAAGCCGTCGCCTATATCGAGAAGCACGGGGAGTCGTGAGCCCGCTGGAGTCTCTGCTGTAAAGGCGTTTTTCGAATGAGCGATACTCGTCGTAGGGTGGTCATTACGGGCCTCGGGGCGCTCACCCCGGTGGGGAATGACGTGCCTTCGACCTGGGGCGCGCTACTGGCGGGCGAGAGTGGCGCGGGCCCCATCACTCTCTTCGAGACAACGGAGGAGTACCCCACTCGAATCGCCTGCGAGGTGAAAAACTTCGACCCGCTCGTCTTCCTCGACAAGAAGGAAGCGCGCCGGTACGACCGTTTCGCCCAGTTCAGCGTCGGCTCGGCGGATGAGGCCATGCGAGATGCGGGACTCACGGGCCCGCCCCAGGGCATCACCGCCGAACGTTTTGGCGTGATCTTCGGCAGCGGGATCGGCGGCATCTCCACCATGGAAGCCCAGCACGATGTGCTGCAGGCCCGCGGTCCGAGCCGAGTGAGCCCTTTCTTCATCCCCATGTTCATTCCCGACATCGCGGCGGGCCTGATTTCGATCCGTTTCGGGGCGAAGGGGCCGAACTACGCCACGGTGTCCGCGTGCGCGTCGGGCGCCCACGCGATTGGGGATGCGTTCAGATTCATCGAGCGCGATGACGCCGACGTCATGATCGCGGGTGGAGGGGAGTCGACGCTCACGCCGCTGGCCGTCTCCGGCTTCGCGTCAATGAAGGCATTGTCCACGAGGAACGATGATCCGAAGGCCGCATCCCGACCCTTCGATGCCGGTCGCGACGGATTCGTCATCGGTGAAGGAGCCGGCTGCGTCGTATTGGAGGCATTGGATACGGCCGTGGCCCGCGGTGCGAAGATCGTGGCCGAGGTGGTTGGATACGGCGTGTCGGCGGATGCGCACCACATCACGATGCCGGCGCCGGAGGGAAGGGGCGCTCAACACGCTATGCGCATGGCCATGGATGACGCGGGCGTGAGCGCGGAGGATGTGGATTATATCAACGCCCACGGTACGTCGACTCAGGCCAACGACCGAAACGAGACGGCGGCAATCAAGCAGGTCCTGGGGGATTCGGCGCATTCGGTGATCGTGGGCTCCACCAAGTCGATGACGGGACACTTGCTCGGGGCGGCCGGCGGTGTCGAGGCGGTTGTCACGGCTCTGGTATGCCAGCACGGCCGAATTCCGTCGACCATCAACTTGACCGATCCCGATCCGGATTGTGATCTCGACTATGCTGGGAACGGTGTGGTCGAGCGCCCGGTGGAAGTCGCTCTCTCCAACTCCTTTGGATTTGGTGGGCACAACGCGTGCTTGGCGATCAGGGCCTGGGGAGGGGATTAGAGGCCTGTCGGAGGTGTGGGGTGCGGTCGCGCGAATGGAGGGGCGATGAAGATGGGCTCGATCAGGATCGGCTTCGGATACGACTCACACCGCTTCGACGAAGGACGGCCGCTCGTGCTCGGGGGTGTTCTGATCCCCGACGAACCGGGTCTTGCGGGACACTCCGACGGTGATGCCATCGCCCATGCGGTCACGGACGCACTGCTCGGCGCCGCCGCCTTGGGTGACATCGGTCGGCATTTCCCCTCCACGGAGTCCCGGTGGAAGGATGCGGATTCCATGGAACTGCTCGCGCGCGCGGTCGCACTCATCGGTGAGTCCGATCTGCGGGTCGGCAATCTCGATGTCACGGTAATCACCGAGCGGCCCAAGATCGGCCCGGTCGCACAGGCGATGGTTGCGAGGCTCGCCGAGGTACTTGGCATAGCTCCCGAGGGGATTTCCGTGAAAGGAAAGACGAACGAGGGCATGGGGTGGATCGGCGCGGGGGAGGGCATGGCCGTACACGCGGTGGCGCTTCTTCAGGGCTCAGGAGAAGCTGAGGCCCGTCGGAGTGACGGGGACGGAATCTAGGAAGGGCATCGCGAGTGTTGGACCAGCTTCTTGTCTGGATACAGGATGCCTCTCCCTATCTGTTGTATGCGGCGCTGGGCGTGGGAGCGGCGGTCGAGAACGTCGTCCCCCTGGTTCCGGCCGACACTTTCGTTCTACTCGGAGGTTTCTTCGCTGCCCGAGGGCTCGTAAGCGAGGGAGCCGTCTTCCTCGTGACGTGGACGTCGAACGTCGTTTCCGCGCTTGTAGTCTACACGGCCGCCTACCGCTACGGCGAGTCGTTCTTCAAGACTCGGCTCGGGCGATACCTGCTCGACCCGAAGCAGGTTGGGATCGTCCGGAGGTTCTACGCGCGTTGGGGCGTGGTGGCCATCTTCTATACGCGGTTCCTGCCGGGGCTGCGGTCGGTCGCGCCCGTGTTCGCCGGCCTCATCCGGCAGCGCCCGCTATCGGTGGCGTTTCCCCTCGTGCTCGCTTCTGGCATCTGGTACGGAGCACTCGTCTGGATCGGAGCGTTTGCTGGGCGGAATGTCGACCAGCTCCTGAGGATACAAAGCCGGCTGAACTGGACGTTGACCGGCGTCGCGGTCGTGATTGTCGTACTGCTCGTTTGGTGGTGGGTCCATTCGCGCCGGAGGCACGACTCGGATGGCGACGCGGAGTCTGAGCCAAACCATCACCGAGAAGAATCGGAACGACCGGATGAATGAGTTGATCGAGTTCAGGGCCGAACTCTACGCCGACTATCTGAATTTCGAGCGTGGGTTGTCGCCGCTTACGGTCAGGGCGTATGGCCGGGAGCTCGAAAGATTCATCGCGTTCGCCACTGAGAGGGGGCGGAGCGACCCGGCATCCGTGGGCGGGGATGACGTACGAGACTACGTCTTTCACCTGAGTGACCTTGGGCTCGCCCCCACATCCGTACGCCGGGCCCAATCGGCGCTCCGCACCTACTTCGGATTTCTCCTCGAGGAGGGCGCGCTGCCGAGTGACCCGACGGAGGGTCTTCAAAGCCCTCGTGTGGCACGGCCGCTTCCGAAAGTCCTCGACCCCGCCGAGGTCGGTGCGCTGCTGGAGGCGCCTCGATTGGATTCGCCGGTGCACTGGCGCGACCGGGCGATTCTGGAATTTCTCTACGCCACCGGTGTGCGAGTCTCGGAGCTCGTCGGCTTGCGCCTTACCGATCTCGATCTGGAAGAGGGATTGTGTACGGTCTTCGGAAAGGGCTCCAAGGAGCGCATGGTTCCGCTCGGGCGTCCGGCGTGCGTCGCGATTTCCCGATACCTGCGTGAGGTCAGGCCGGCCCTGGAAAAGGGAAAGGGTGGCGGACGCGTCTTCCTCAACCAGCGAGGGCGACCCCTATCGAGGACCGCGGTGTGGAAGATCGTGAAGGAGGCCGCTGATTTGGCCGGCATCGAAGAAAAGGTATCTCCGCACGTGCTGCGGCATACGTTCGCGACACACCTGTTGGAGGGAGGCGCGGACCTGGTGGCCGTCCAGGAACTTCTGGGTCACGCGGACATTTCAACGACCCAGATCTACACGCACCTGGACCGGAAGTATCTCCGCGACACGCACCGACGGTACCACCCTAGGTCGTAGGACGCCGAAACCCCGCCCGACGTGTGAGACAGGCCCGGCGAAAAACAGGCCTAGCGAATATCGATGGCGCCGGCGTCGACATACTGCGAGGGCCCGACCGCCTGACTCGCCGCAGCGAACAATTCGGTCTGGGTCTCAATCTCACCCAAGAGGCGCATGGCTTCCGCGAGAACCGGATCACGGCGCGCCCGGAGCTCCATCGCCCGTCCCATCATGTCCATTCGGACCGCGATCCGCTGGATGACCAAGTACTCCAGGTAGCCCCGCACTTCGTTACTGTCGAGATACGCGCGTTCGACCCCATCATCGCCGAGTCCAGCGAGGAATTCCTCGAAGGCGATCGGATCGATCGTGGGATCGCTACCCTCGGCACGAAGCTTCTCGGACTGGGCGAACGCGAACTCCTCGATACGGAGGTTCATCGGAACGCGGGCGTTGGCTGCCTGAGACGTGAACTGGCGTTCGACAAGGGTGAGCGTGTCGTTTCTGATCTCGAGATCGGGGAACACGCCGCCTCCAGCGACCAGTTGGCGCCCCCCCGCGGTGGTGATGACGGGAAACGCGTCTGAATCTTCGGGCAGGGGGTTACCCTGAGCCGTACGGGGGCGGTGGAGCGACCTTCCGAGCGGTGTATACCACTCGCCGGTCGTGAGTCGGAGATGACGGGTCGGCGTGAGCCTGAACACGTTCTGGAAGACGCCCTTTCCAAACGTTCTCTCACCGATGACCAGAGCCCGGTCGTGGTCCTGCAGGGCACCGGCCACAATCTCGGAGGCCGACGCGGAATACTGATCGACGAGGACGATGACCGGCTTGCCCGGGATTCGGTCGGGGCTTTCGGCGGTCCACGCTTCATCGAGGCTGCGGTTGGCTTCGCCCGGAATGCGGCTTTCAGCGCTGGCCAGACGTGCCCCTTCATGCAGGAAGAGATCAGAGATGCTGAGAGATTCGTCCAGGTATCCCCCTGGATTGCCTCTCAGGTCGAGGATGAATCCCCGGGCGTCCCCGAATTCGGAAAGGTAGGCCCCCACTTCCTCGGCGGAGCCACGGGCGACGCGGTCGAGCGCGATGTAGGCGACGTTCGGGCCGATGACGTCCGCTTGCGCGGCCGAAACATGCACAGTGTCCCGGCGCACAGTCGGTCGGAGTGGGGACGTGAGTCCCTGCCGAGCGATCGCGAGGTCCACCGTCGTTCCGACTTCTCCACGGATGGCGTTCGACGCGTCCCCGGTGGACCACCCTTCCGTACTCTCGTCGTTGACGGCAATGATCAGGTCCCCGACCTGGAGGCCCGACTCCTCGGCCGGAGTGTCCCGGAATACCGCCGTGACCGTGATGATTTCGTTGAGCGTCGTGATCTGAACGCCGATACCCGCATAGTTACCGGTATTGGTTTCCTGGAAATCGTTGTACTCGTCCGGGGAGAACGCCTGCGCGTACGGGTCGTCGATTTCTGCGATCAGCCCGTCGACGGCGCGGTACCAGAGCGTCGAGTCGGAAAGCTCCTGGAGGCCGTAATCCCGAATCGCCTGAAAGACGGCCAGGAATTCCTGGGCACCCGGGGCTGCGGCCGGTTGCCTTCCGGAGCGGCGCCGTCCCGCGTCATCCTGCGACTGGACCGCCGAAGGCAGCGCCAGGACCAGGGTCAACATCAAGCCGAGTACAGTCTTACGGATCATCGTATCCCTTCAGTGTGGGCAGGAGTCCTTGGGTATTTGTAGTAACCCCATCGAATCCTGCCTCGTTCCGGTCGAGACGCAAGGGGTTCGGCTTCGACCACCGAATCCTTACTTTGTCGAGAGGCAGTCGAGATACAGTCTGGATACGTTCCTGATCATCGACGTGCCTGGGAGACGTCGCTCATGATACGACCGACAGGAGGGTCTCAGCTACGGGTGGGGCTCGCCCAGTTCAAACCCAAGAAGGCCGATGTCGAGTCCAACCTCTCGAATATTCGTGAGGTCGTGTCCGAGCAGGCCGGGGCGGTCGACCTCTTGGTGTTCCCCGAGGCGAGCCTGACCGGCTACTTCCTGGAGGGTGGCGTCGCCGAGGCGGCGCGCTCTGCGACGGACGTGGCGAAGGGTCTGGGCCAACCGCCCCCGGAGGCTCCCGACGTGGTGCTCGGCTTCTTCGAGCGGCATCGCCGCAGGCTTCATAACAGTGTGGTGTATCTGGCACCCGCCGAGCGCGGCTTCGAGGTGACCCACGTCCACCGGAAGATGTTTCTTCCCACTTACGGGGTCTTCGACGAAGCGCGCTTCGTGGAGGCCGGAAAGAGCGTCCAGGCGTTCGATACCAGGTTCGGACGGTTAGGACTCCTCATTTGTGAGGAAATGTGGCACTCGCTGCCGCCCACCATCCTGGCCGTGGGAGGTGCGGAGTTGATCGTCGCCGTGAGCGCGTCTCCGGCGCGAGACTTCACTCCGGGTGGTGAAGGGCGCCCGCATAATCTGAGCCGGTGGGATGCGTTGGCGCCGGCCACCGCGCTCGAGCACGGCGTGTTCGTAGTGGTCAGTCAGCTCGTCGGCTCGGAGGGTGGGAAGGTCTTTCCGGGTGGGTCCATCGCGGTCGGTCCGGACGGCTCGATTCTGGCGCGCGGGCCGCTCTTCGAGGCCGGCGTGACCGTGGCCCAGCTGGATTCGGCGGACCTGGACCGAGCCCGGGTGGCGTCTCCTCTGTTGGCCGATCTCGAGCAGACGCTTCCTCATCTGCAGAGGGCACTGAAGGATGCCCAGGCCCCGCCCGCTCCGCCGGGAGCCAAGGCCAGTGTGGGTTGGGCGGAGGTCGAGCCCCCGCTCGAACCTGTGGCGCCAAGGGCACATCCTCCCATCCATCCCGAGGACGACGACTTACTCGATCTGGACCTGCCCCTTGTCGAGAGCGCGCTCCTGGAGTTCATCCGGGAGGAGGTCGTTAGGCATCGCGGCTTCGAGCGCGTGGTCATCGGTCTCTCCGGCGGTGTGGACTCGAGCGTGTCGCTCTTCCTGGCGGCCCGGGCGCTCGGTCCCGAGAACGTGGTGGGCTTTCGTCTGCCCTACTCGACCTCCAGCCAGGAGAGCCTGGACCATGCGGCGTTGGTGTTGGAGGCGACCGGGGCCGAAGGCCGGACGATCGAGATAACGGAGGCCGTCGACGGATACATAGAAAGATACGAGCCCGACCTGTCGCCCACGCGCAGGGGAAACCTGGCCGCCCGCCTCCGCTCCGTCATCCTGTTCGATCAGTCCGCGAAACTCCATGCGCTCCCGCTCGGTACGGGAAACAAGTCGGAGCGTCTCCTGGGCTATTACACGTGGCACGCGGATGACTCTGCCCCGATCAATCCGCTTGGAGATCTTCTCAAGACTCAAGTCTGGGCCTTGGCCAAGCACCTCGGCGTACCGGACGTGATCGTCGACAAGCCGGCGTCGGCGGATCTGATCCTCGGCGTGCATGACGAAGACGAGCTCGGCATTTCCTATCATCGGGCCGATCCGATCCTCAACTGGCTTCTCCAGGGGTATACACCCGATGAGCTCAAGACCGGAGGAATTCCCGAAATCGACGTGGACTGCGTCTGGCGCCGACTGTCGGGGACACACTGGAAGCGGGAATTGCCGACCGTCGCGATGCTTTCATCCACCGCGATCGGCGAATTCTACCTGAGACCGGTCGACTACTAGTCCTCCGGAAGTCCGGCGTTAGTCCAGGAGTCTGCCGTCCGCCTCGCGCGTCCCTAGGCCTCACTCCACTCGTCAAGGGCCCAAGGGCGCGCGGGCTCCTGACCGACCGTCTGGTAGCGGCTAATGGGGTGGTGGATGCGGCGCGGGGAGCCCCGGACAGCAGGGAGGGAAGGAGCCCCCGCGTCCGCCCCCGAAGAGTCTCCCCGGATGAGTCCCTCTCCCGCGCGGTCACCCGATCCCCGCGACCCTCCTCCGGATACTCTCCATCAGAGGCAGCGGCGTGAGCTCCCCATCGATGATGGATGCCAATTCCTCTTCTTCTTGCCAGTGCGCTTCGACCTCCGCGAGCTCGAGTTCGAGAAGACGCTGCTCGAGCGTGTCGTTGGCCGCGATCTCCAACGCGATGGCTCCGTTGCGCTGAAGGTCCCCGAGCCTTCGTCCCTCCTTGATCACCAGGCGGGTGAGGGCTTCCGGGCTCCCGACCTCTTCGATGAGCCGCGTCGCCGACCGCACACGCTTCTCGGAGGCGCCGGCGTGATGGTGATAAGCGAGCAGCCGCCTCGAGACGCGATCCCCCTCCTTGCCCAGCAGGTGCAGACCTCCCTCACCGAGATCCCCACAGGCCGGGCATCGCTGGGTCACAGACAGAGCATCCCCGGGGCTGGTCCCCGGCGAGAGGACCACGTGTGCACGATCCCGATAGGCGACGCTCCGAAAAGCCTGCCCACAGCGCATGCAGGTCCGGCTACCCCGCCAGGCGCTTCCGCCAAAACGGAGCCATCGTGCCGCGTGCGTCAGTTGCTGAGGTGCGTTCTCCCACAGGAGCCACGCGCCGAACCAGCTGAGTCCCCCGGTGAGGGACACTCCTGCGATCGCTGCACCAGCCGCTGCGGTTCCTACGATGGTGAGCTTTCGGTGTCTGGCGGCCCGGTTGGTGAGCTCCCGTCCGTACCTCCACCATGCCTCCTCGGTGAGGTTGGCTCGTCCGACCCGAACGATGTCGAGCTCCCCCGACCGCAGAAGGGCGATGTTATCGGTTTGCGAGAGGAGCTTGGCTCCGTCCTGGGCCGCCTTTTCCAGCTCCTCGAGCGCCTCCCAACGTTCTTCGATGGGGGCGAGCGACCACCTCTTGCAGGTCCGGCAGACCGCCCAAAGACGTCCGCGTTCCGCATCGTACGCCACCCGAGTGGAAGTCGGGAAGTGTTCCAGCTCCTCGTTCGCTGGGAATGGCGTGTGACAGACCAAGCAATGTGTGAACAAGAGGCGTCTCCGTGGCCCGAATTCCGGGGAAGTCAGCCCGGACCACCTGCTACACCCGGCCTCCCCCGCCTGTTCGGGGCTGGTCCCGGTCTGTGGTGAGCGCGACCTTTGGGCATGCTGCTCGTCATCGACAACTACGATTCATTCACGTTCAACCTCGTCCAGTTTCTGGGTGAGTTGGGCGCGGATGTCGCCGTATCCCGAAACGACGAAAGAAGCGTCGAAGAGATACGGGCACTGGCACCGGAGCGTGTGGTGGTCTCTCCAGGTCCGTGCACGCCGGCCGAAGCCGGTGTGAGCATCGAGCTGTTCCGGTCGTTGGATCCGTCGACGCCCATGCTGGGCGTATGCCTGGGGCACCAGGCCTTGGGTGAAGCGTTCGGCGGCAGGACGGTACGTGCGGACCGGGTCATGCACGGAAAGACGGCGCCGACCCGTCACAGCGGGGAGGGAATTTTTCGGGGAATCCCGTCGCCGTTCACGGTGGCGCGCTACCACTCCCTGGTGACGGATGCGGCCGTGCTTCCGGAGAGCTTGATTCCGGTGGCGTGGAGTGAGGGCAAGGACGGAGTCGAGGAGATTCAAGCGATCCGACACCGCGATCGGCCGGTTTGGGGCGTCCAGTTCCACCCGGAGTCGCTCTTTTCGGAACACGGCAAGACTCTTCTGGCGAATTTCTTGGCTCTTTGAGGCCGTCGGGGCCGTCGCAGACTGTCCTATCTAGGGGTCAGGCGTTGCCAACCCTACGCCGCTCCGGATAACTTGACTGGCGTGATATTTGCAGCCACTGGCATCGCCTCGCGCCCAGGTTTGGGCCGTTGAGCGGCCGAGTCTTGGGCATCGTCCCGGCACGGCTGGCGTCTACCCGCCTCCCCAACAAACCCCTCTATCCTCTTCTCGGTAGACCCCTCATCGAGTGGGTCTGGCGCCGTGTCGAAGGCATGGGTGTCCTGGACCATGCCGTCGTCGCCACGGACAGCGAGGAGGTCGCCGAGGTTTGTCGATCTTTCGGTGCGCCGGTGGAGATGACCATCACCGGGCATCCCTCGGGCACGGATCGCGTGGCCGAAGTGGCGGCGCGCCCCGCATTTTCCGAGTACGGGGTCATCGCCAATATCCAGGGCGACGAGCCCTTGCTCCAGGAGCTTCATCTCGAGGCGGCCATCTCGCTCGTTCGGGACGACCGTTGGGAGATCGGCACGTGTGCCACGCCGATCCTCGATGACGACGCCCGCCGGGACCCCTCGGCCGTCAAGGTGGTCCGTGCCGCGAGTGGAAAAGCTTTGTATTTTTCGCGGGCGTCCATCCCGTACCAATGCGACGGAAAGCCCTCGCGGGAGGATCTGGGACGAGAGCCCTTCTTGAGGCATATCGGCATCTACGCGTATTCGCCGGACGCGTTGGCCCGTTGGGTGGCCATGACGCCGTCGCCCCTGGAACGTTTGGAGGGCCTGGAACAGTTGCGGCCACTGGAGGCCGGCATGCGGATCGGAGTGTCTGTCGTCGGAGCGGCGGATCACGGAGTCGATACACCGGCTGATGTCGTGCGGATGGAGAATGCGCTGGCCAGTACGGAAACCCTCAGTGTCTAGAAGGCAGAAATGACGGATTCGGAAGTGAAGAAGACGAAATACATCTTCGTGACCGGTGGCGTCGTGTCCGGGCTGGGCAAAGGGATCACGGCGGCGTCCTTGGGGCGCATCCTCAAGGAGCGCGGTCTGAAGGTGACGCTCCAGAAATTCGATCCCTATATCAACGTCGATCCGGGTACGATGTCCCCGTTTCAGCACGGCGAAGTGTACGTCACGGACGACGGCGCCGAGACCGACCTGGACCTCGGGCACTACGAACGGTTCACAGATGAATCGGCGTCGCAGGGCAACAGCGTCAGCGCGGGCCGCATCTATCAGGACGTGATCGCCAAGGAGCGGAGGGGAGACTACCTGGGGGCCACGGTTCAGGTCATTCCGCACATCACCGATGAAATCAAGCGCCGGATTCGGAGCATGGCGCCCGGCAACGACATCGTGATCACGGAGATCGGAGGCACCGTCGGCGACATCGAAAGCCTGCCTTTCCTGGAAGCCATCCGTCAGGTCCGGCAGGACGAGGGCCGCGAGAACACGATCTTCATTCATCTCACGCTCGTTCCGTATATCGCCGCCGTGGGCGAACTGAAGACCAAGCCGACGCAGCATTCCGTGCGGGAACTGATGGAGATCGGGATCCAGCCCGACGTGCTCATCTGCCGCTCGGAACGAGCGCTGGACGAGGGCACGCGGAAGAAGATCTCACTGTTCACGAACGTGCCCATCGAGGGAGTGATCGAGGCTCGCGATGTCGACACGATCTACGAGGTGCCGCTCGAGTTGCGGCGCCAGCGCCTCGACGACGTAGTGCTGGACCGACTTGAACTAGAGGCACCGGCCACCGATCTGATCGAGTGGAGCCGAATGGTGGAGAGCGTGAAACACCCCTCTGCCGGCACGGTGCGTATTGCCGTGGTGGGCAAATACACTGAACTGGTCGATGCGTATAAGTCCGTTCAGCAAGGACTGATCCACGGTGGCATCGCGAACGACGTGAGGGTGAAGATCGAGTGGGTGTCCTCGGAGAGCTACGAGGCGGGGGCGCTGGAACACCACTTCGATGGTTTCGATGGATTGTTGATCCCCGGCGGCTTCGGCGATCGCGGCATCGAGGGCATGCTGATGGCCATCCAGTGGGCTCGAGAAAACGGGCTTCCGTTCTTCGGGATCTGCCTGGGCCTGCAATGCGCCATCATCGAGTTCGCACGAAACGTGTGCGGCAAGAGCGAGGCGAACTCGGTTGAATTCAGTCCGGACACCCCGGATCCCGTGATCTGCCTCATGGACTCACAGCAGCAGGTTGCGAAGAAAGGGGGGACCATGCGGCTGGGTCAGTACGCTGCCTCCCTTCGAGAAGGGTCCCGGGTTGAGGAGGTGTATGCCGACAGCGAGATCATGGAGCGTCATCGGCATCGGTACGAGGTCAATAACGATTACCGCGAAGTCCTCGAGGGGGCCGGACTGATCATGTCGGGTACGTCTCCGGATGACGGATTGGTGGAGGTGATCGAGCTTCCCGAACACCCCTGGTTCATCGCGTGCCAGTTCCACCCGGAGCTCAAGAGCCGACCGACCCGCCCGCACCCCCTCTTTGCCTCCTTCATCGAGGCGGCCGCGGCCCATGCGAAGGGTCCTCGTACGGAAGCGGCCGTCGGCGCCGGGGAATAATGCTCGACCGCTTCACGTTGATCGCCGGTCCGTGCGTTCTCGAAGACGATGCCCTCAATGTGGAAATCGGCAGACAGTTGGCGTGGCTTGCGTCCGCCGCGGGAGTACCGGTCGTCTTCAAGGCCTCGTTCGACAAAGCAAACCGGTCGAAAGCCGACTCGCCACGGGGCCCCGGTCTGGAGCGTGGACTCGAGCAATTGCGGCTTGTGAAAGAAGAGACGGGCCTTCCGATCCTCACGGACGTACACGAGGTCGATCAGGTGACGGCCGTGGCCCGGGTTGCGGATATCCTTCAAGTTCCCGCGTTTCTATGCCGCCAGACCGACTTGCTGCGCGCGGCAGGGGGGACCGGGAAGCTGGTCAACATCAAGAAGGGCCAGTGGATGACCCCGGAGGACATGCTCGGCTCGGTGGAGAAGGCCCGAGAGGCCGGGGCGCCCGGAGTGACGGTGACCGAGCGGGGCACGTTCTTCGGATACGGAGACCTGATCGTGGATATGCGTTCGTTTCAGCGAATGCGCACCGCGTGTGGGGTGCCCGTCATCTTCGACGGCACCCACTCCGTCCAGCGGCCGGGTCGCGCTGCGGGATCCACTGGGGGCGATCCGGAGTTCGTACTCCCCCTCGTGCGCGCCTCGGTGGCCGCCGGCTGCGACGGCTTGTTCCTCGAGGTTCATCCAAATCCGGGAAGCGCACCCTGCGATGGTGCCACGATGCTTCCACTAGACCATCTGAAGCCTCTCCTGGAGCAGGTCATCGCGATTCGGGCTGCCGTGACCCAGGTTGTCCCCGGGGTCCCTGCGCCCATCTGCTGACGTCCAATGACCGGTCCGTCGGGGGACATCGATCCCCAAGTAGCGGGTCGCATACGGTTGGTCGTACTCGACGTGGACGGCGTCCTGACGGACGGTGGCATCTACGTCGGCGCCCGGCCCGGCCAAGACGCGATGGAATTCAAGCGCTTCGACATCCAGGATGGTTTGGGGATCAAGATGCTCGGCTGGGCGGGGATCGAGGTCGCGATCGTTTCCGGACGGGTCTCCGAAGCCACTGTATGGCGCGCACGAGAGCTCGGGGTCGATGAATGTCATCAGGACCCCGAGGCCGAAAAACTGCCCATCGTTCAGAAACTGCTGGATGACCGCGGCCTCGGGTGGGAGGAGGTCGCCATGGTAGGGGATGACCTGGCGGATATCCCGGTCTTGAATCGAGTTGCTCTTCCAGTCGCCGTATCGAACGCCGTGCCCGAGGTCCAAGCCCTGTCCAGCTGGAATACGCGATCTTCCGGGGGGCAGGGTGCCGTCAGGGAGTTCGCAAGAGAATTGCTGACGGCAAGGGGCGAGTGGGACAAATTGGTACGTGAGTACTGTGACGCCCGTTCCGGGGAGTGAGGCGGTGCACCGCTTCAAGACGGTCCGGTCCGCTGGGACGAAAGCTCGCACGGCGGGTACACAACGTGTCGGTAGAGGAGGCCCATCTCGAGTTCGGGCTGAAGGCCTTCGCGTCGGGGCGTTTTACCTGAACTGATTTATGAGAATGAGAAGCCTATAGTGTTTACTAATAACATGTTACGTGTCCGGGTACTTGTCCCGGCACTTTTGCTGACGGCGTGCACGGAGGGCGCGCCCAGAATGGTGGTCGATCCGGACCTGGAAGCCATGGAAGCCGATTACATCATATTTGGACTCACGGATAACGTGACCCGTGGGGGAATCCGCGAGTTCTTACTCGAGGCGGACACGGCCCTGATCTTCCAGGATTCCACGATCGTCCTGCTTCGTGGAAACGTGACGTTGACGGCACACAACGAGGACCTCGGCACCGAAAAGGCGGTCGTCACCTCCGAGCGGGGCAGGTTGGACAAGAGCACCAACGAGATGTTGGCGGAAGGAAACGCGGTCCTGATCATCCACGCCGATGGCAAGAGAATCGAGAGTTACGAGCTGCGATACACGCCCGATGCCGACGCAATCCGAAGCGATTCCGCAGTCGTGATGTACGACGGCGGCGACGTGGTGGAGGGCACGGGCTTCAGCTCGGATCTCGATTTCGAGCAGGTCCGCATTCAGAACGCTCGGACCAGGGGAGGGGCGGTCCGCTTCTGATGTCCAGCCGGGCCCTTCGTCTCCCTCTGGTGGGGCTCGCCCTTCTGTTCACGGGGACGGAGGTGGCCGGGCAACAGTCGTCCTGTGACCTCATCAGTTCACGCAGGGTCCTGTCGACGCAGACGAATCAGGCCCGTGTGAGCTACGTCGCCGCTCCCCGATTCGAGTGCACCGATGGCACGCGCATCGAAGCGGACAGCTCCGTCACGTTCGAGGCCACGTCCTTCACCCAGCTCTTCGGCAACGTGGTATTCCGCGACGGGCAAAGGGAGTTGTTCGCCGACCGGGCCCAATACTTCAGCCGGGTGGGGCGCCTCCAGGCCCAGGGCTCGGTTCTCCTCATCGACCTCGAAGACGGGTCCTCGCTGGCGGGTGAGGATCTCGTCCTCCTTCAAGAGGGCGATAATCGCGCCGAGGAAGACGTCACCGTGCGGGAGGGTCGTCCGCACGCACGGCTCGTTCCAGGGGCGGCTCGGGACTCGACGACCACCGAGGGCTCGGCCGGGACCCCCGGACCGGACGGGTCGGAGAATCCCGTGCCCTACGACGTCGATGCGGACCTGATCCACTTGGTGGGCGATCGCCTGTTCCAGGCACGGGGCCGCGTGCAAATCACTCACGAATCCTTGCAGGCCTACGGCGATTCGTTGGAGTTTCAACAAGACATCGGGTGGCTCACCCTCTTCGACAACGCGCGTCTTCTTTCTCAGGACACGGTCTCGGGAGACACCCTGGACGTTCGCGGGGACACGATCACGATGGATCTGCCTGACGATCTGATAGAAGAGATAGAGGCCCGGGGCGGTGCGCGGCTGCTGGCCGAGGATGTGGATATGCGAGGACCGATCATCCGCCTCGCCTTCGAGGATGAGGAGTTGGAGCGCGTGTTCGCCGTTCGACCGCCGGCCGAGGAGGAGGCCACCCCGGAGGTCGTGGAGGCGGACCCCGCCGTCTCGTCCGCCAACCCGGTGCAGCCTCAAGCGGTGGCTGAGGACTTTGTCCTGACGGGGGACTCCATCCAGGCCGACGTGGCCGAGGACGGGTTGGAACGGGTCGTCGCTACTGGGGACGCGCGCGGTGTATCGACTGCGAGAGACTCTCTGAACACCGAGGCCACCGACGAGCTGATCCGGTACGACTGGATCGAGGGGGACACCATCATCGCAACGTTCATACCGGTTTCGGCGGATCCCCAGGATCCCCCCACAGGGGAGGGCGAGGGGAGTGGGCGGCAAATGGACCTGCTCGTTGCGCGTGGTGAGGCCCGCAGCTTCTACCGGTCGGCCCCGGACTCGCCCACGGACCCGGTGACGGACTCGGTGACGGACCCGGTGACGGACTCGGTGACCGACCCGGCCCCGGGCTCGGTGGCGACGAACGGGCCCACAGGACCTCGGCCGCTCGAGCTCAACTACGTCATCGGCGACGAGATACGTCTCTACATGAAGGCTGGCGAGGTCGAGCGTATGGAGGTCGACAATCCCACGGGAGTCTACCTGCAACCGAGGCGCCAGGTGGATCCGACGACGGCGCCCCCTGAGCCGGGCGACGCCACTCCCGGGTCTCCAGATACGATTCCCGGATCCCCCGGCGCGGATGATGCACCACCGGCGGGTGGTAATGCGCCACCGGATGGAGATGGAGGTACATCGTGAGTGACTTCGTTTCAGGACCCGGGCCGGGGGAGGACACCGAGGACATGTCTTCATCCGCCGGGGGCGGTACGGACCTCGAGGTGCCGAGCCGGCTCTGGGGTGAGGGGCTGACGAAGATCTACCGGAAGCGGCGTGCGGTCGACGACATCGCCATTTCCGTGACCCAGGGTGAGATCGTCGGACTGTTGGGTCCCAATGGAGCAGGGAAGACCACGACGTTCTACATGATCGTGGGACTCATTGCGCCCGACCGCGGCAAGGTATTCCTCGACGACGAGGATTTGACGGATGTTCCGATGTATCGCCGGGCCCGTAAGGGCTTGGGGTACTTGGCCCAGGAGCCCTCCGTCTTCCGGAAGCTCACGGTTGAACAGAACGTCAAGGCGATCCTGGAGACCCTCGACCTCTCCAAGGAGGAGGAAGCGGCCCGCCTGGAGGATTTGTTGGATGAGCTGTCCCTCGGCCACCTACGAGGGACCAAGGCGTACTCGCTTTCGGGAGGGGAGCGAAGGCGTCTCGAGATCACCCGGGCTCTGGTGCAGGAGCCGAAGTTCATGCTCCTCGACGAGCCATTCGCTGGAATCGACCCCATCGCGGTTCACGACATCCAGGACATCGTGGCCTCCCTCAAGGGACGAGGGATCGGCGTGATCATCTCAGACCACAATGTTGAACAAACCCTGGAGATCGTCGATCGTGCGTACATTATGTATGAGGGGCAGATTCGTATCAGCGGCACCGTGTCCGAACTGGTGTGGGACGACGAGGTGGCAAGAATCTACCTGGGTCCCGCGCTGACGGAGCGGATGAGGCGCCGGTTCGAGAAGCCTCGCGGCGGGGCGGTGTAGGACATAGACATCGAGCATATGGGAGTTACGGGCAACCGAATATTTCATGAGCGGATTCAGCACGAAGCTCTATCAGAGCCAGCAGCTCCGCCAGGAGATGAAGATCAATCCACGCCTGTATCAGGCGATGGAGTTGCTCTATATGCCCCTACTCGACCTCCAGCAGCATCTCAAGACGGAATTGGAGGAGAATCCGTTCCTCGAAATGACCGAGGCGGACGTCGAGGACGAGGTGGAACTCACGGAGGAAGGCAAAGACGATCCGCCCGACGATGAGATCGACTGGGAGGGGATCCTCCTGGATGGTTTCGAGGTGGGGGGGCGGCGCGAGCAGTCCGAGCCCGTCGAGGTATATCAACGCGCGGTCGTCGCGGCGACGGATCTCCGGGATCACCTCTACGGCCAACTCCGGCTTCTCGACCTCACCGAGCGTGAGGCGCGCCTCGGGGAAGAGATTATCGGGAACGTCAACGACGCCGGTACGCTTACATGCGATCTCGATGACGTCCTGAGGGGCGTGAACGACTGGCTGGGGGACGTGCGTCCGGCTGCTCAGAAAGAGATCGACGCGCTCGAGGAGTCCGACGGGGCCAAGGCCGAGGCTCAGGCGGAGTTGGATGCGATGTTCCAGCCGTACTGCCTACCCGAGGCGGAGGCGATGCTGGGGAGAATTCAGGCCTTTGATCCGCCGGGCGTGGCCGGGCGGGATCTTCGGGAATCCATCCTGATCCAACTGCGGATGCTCGGGAGAGGCGAGACGCAGACCTATCAGATCGCCGAGAGCCACTTCGACGATCTTCTCAACCATCGCTGGGCCGAGGTGGCGAGAGAATTGGGCCTCAAGCCGCTCGACATCCAGGGAATAGCCGACGAAATCGCCAAGCTCGACCCGAAGCCCGGCATGAAGTATTCGGCCGACCCCGAGCGCTACATCGTGCCCGACCTCATCGTCGAAAAAATCGATGGCGAGTACATGGTGTTCGTCAACGACACCAGCCTTCCCCGGCTCCGGATCGCGCAGTCCTACCAGAGCTTGCTGCAGAACAAGGCTCTGTTCAAGGACGACAACAAGGAATTCGTATCGAGAAAGCTCAACTCGGCGAACTGGATCATTCAGGCTATCGAGCAGCGGCGCCAAACGATGTTAAAGGTCATGGCGTTCATCGTCGACCGGCAGCGCGAATTCTTCGAACACGGCGTCCAGCACTTGAGGCCGCTGACGCTCCGGGAAGTCGCCGACCACATCGAAATGCATGAGTCCACGGTGTCGAGGGTCACGAACGAAAAATTCGTGCAGACACCCCGCGGGGTCTTTCCGCTCAAGTACTTCTTTTCGAGCGGGCTTGCCACCACGAGCGGTGAGGATATCTCGGCGAGGGGAGTCCGCGACAAGATCGAGAAGCTGGTCGAAGACGAGGATGTCCATAAGCCCCTGACGGACCAGAAGCTGGTCGAGCTCCTCAAGACCGACGGCGTCAAGATCGCACGAAGAACCGTGGCGAAGTATCGCGATCAGCTCGGCATCCTTCCCGCCCGTATGCGAAAGCGGGTTTGATGGAGTTGTCGGCTCTCGCGCGTGAGGCCTCGGTGGGGCTGAGCGCAGAGGCTCGCAGGGACTTCGCGCTCGTCATTCCCGCCTTCAACGAGGCTCCGGTGGTTGCGGAGCTGATCTCCGAGCTCCGCGCCGCCTTCGAACGCCACGACCTCCAGGGCGAAGTCTTGCTGGTGGATGATGGCTCCACCGATGGAACCGCTGATCTGGCGGAGAAGGAGGGCCGTGGCTGGCCTCTCTTGAAGGTCGTACGCCACCAGACGAACCAGGGCAAGACAGAGGCGATGATCACCGCGGCGCGCGCCACGGGGCGGACCTATCTGGTCCTGTTCGATGCGGATCTCCAGCACTTGCCCGACGAGATTCCTCGCTTTCTCAAGCAACTCCACGCCGGCTGGGACATCGTGACGGGGCGGAAAATCGGGGCGTACAACAAGCGTGTGGTGTCGTCCTTCTACAATAGGCTGAGCCGTCGGATTTTCGGCGTTCCCGTCTCCGACCTGAACTCCATGAAAGCGTTTCGGCGGGACATTCTCGATGAGATGCCCCTGAGGCACGACTGGCATCGTTTCTTCGTCGTTCTCGCGCACGCTCGCGGCTATTCGGTGAGCGAGATCGACATCGAGCTTCATCCCCGCCGCGCGGGGGTGTCGAAGTATACGGGGTTGTTCCGTATCGGGGTCGGTGTCGTCGACCTGATGTCGGTGTGGTTTCTGCTCCTGTTTTCCCGAAAGCCGTTGATCCTCTTCGGCTTCAGCGGAATGACGCTTATCGCTCTGGGTATGATCGTCGGTGTGGTGGCGTTCTACCTTCGCTTCGTGGAGGGCCTCGGCTTCAGGCCGCTCCTGTACCTCGTGATTCTTCTCGAGACCGTGGGCTTCCTGCTGTTCGGTTTCGGGCTGGTGGCCGAGATGATCGCTCAATTGAGAGAAGAGGTGGACTCCCTTAGGCGCGGGGATCGTTGACGACTCCCGAAAACTCTCCGCCGCGTGTCCTGGTGGTGGTCGGAACCCGGCCCGAGGCCATCAAGATGGCTCCCGTGGTGGCGGCCCTGAGGCAGCAGCCGGGCCTGGAGAGCCGGTTGGTGCTCACGGGTCAGCACGGAGATCTCGTAGACCAGATGCTCGATGCCCTCGATCTCCGCCCCGACTACGATCTGGGGATCATGCGGGAGGGACAGACCCTCTACGACGTGGCTCAGGGCTGCCTGCAGGGGCTCGGTGGGGTGGTCGGGGAGTACCGGCCGGATCTGCTTCTCGCTCAAGGTGACACCGCGACGGTGTTCTTTGCGTCCCTCGTGGCGTTCTTCGAGAAGACGCGCGTGGGCCACGTCGAGGCCGGTCTCCGTTCCGGCGACAAGTGGGCGCCGTTTCCCGAGGAGATTTTCAGACGTCTCACCGATGTCCTCACCGATCTGCACTTCACCCCGACAAGCCTCGCTCGCGATAGGCTTCTGGCCGAGGGATTCGAGCCCTCGCAGGTCTACGTCACCGGGAACACGGTCGTGGATTCCCTCATGAAGATGGCGTCCACGGAGGGAGAGGCGGACACGCCGGTCCTGCGGTCCATCTTGGGTGAGGAAGACAGCCGGCTCGTACTACTGACTGCGCATCGCAGGGAGTCCTTCGGTCCACCGCTCGAGAACATATTCCGTGCGGTCCGGGCGCTGGTAGACCAGCACGACGACGTCCGCCTGCTCTATCCCGTCCATCCGAATCCCAACGTGGTCGAGCCGGCGCAAGCCTTGCTCAGTGACCATCCTCGGATCGATCTGGTCGAGCCCCTGGGCTACAGGGACCTGGTCCTGGCGCTGAAAGGCGCGCATCTCGTGCTGACGGATTCCGGCGGAATCCAGGAAGAAGCTCCCACGTTCGGGACGCCGGTACTCGTGCTCCGGGAGGTCACGGAACGGCCGGAGGGTGTCGAGGCGGGTGTCGCAATCCTGGTGGGAACGGATTCAGCGAGAATCCTGGAAGAGGGCAGCCGTATTCTCGCGAGGGGTCAGGACCAAGCGTCGCCGGAGCCGTTCCCCAATCCGTATGGCGACGGCAGGGCAGGGGAGCGGATCGTGGACATCATATCCTCGGTGCTCACAGGGGCCTCACGCGAGACCGAGGACTGGGCCGGACCATGAACCGCGATGGCGCCGGACCATCGAGCCTCGAATGCGCCGGACCATGAGACTCGAGTTCCCTGGACCATGAACCTGGACTGCGCCGGGCGATGAACGTAGCCATGCACTGCGTCTACTTTCCTCCCGAAGTGGGCGGACTGGAGAGCCATGTCTACTACCTCTGCCGGGGCCTCGTGAAGAAGGGTTGTCGCGTGTCCATCGTCACCTCCCGTTCGCAACCGGAGCTTCCGGCTCATGAGGTCGTGGAGGGAATCGATGTCTGGAGGACATGGCTGCCTCGGAGAGATTCGCTGGGATGGGCCGCGCACGGGGGGTGGTCGACGCCCAGGCTCACCCTGGCCGCCCGGGGGGCGGACGTGGTGCACGCACAGGCCTTCCAATCGGTGCTGCCCGGGGTCGTGGCCAAGACGGCCAATCGGATTCCCCTGGTCTCCACGTGGCACACTTCGCACTTCCTCAAAAGGGCCAGAAGTCCATTCTGGAGACCGATCTTTCAACGGCTGCTGGCGTGGTCCGACTACAACCTCGCCGCGAGTACGGAGATCGCCGGGGTGGCGGAAGGGCTTGCCCCCGGCGTTTCGGTCGAGCCCCTGACCAATGGTGTGGAGACGGACATCTTCCACCGTTGCGAGCCCTCGCTTCCCGCCGCGGCGCGGCGCCGGGTCATCGTTCCGAGGCGCCTTTTCGAGAAGAATGGCGTCGAGTTCTTCATTCGGGCGATGCCGCTCATCGTCGAGCGGGTGAATATCGAGGCCGTGATCGTTGGGGACGGCCCCGAACGTGATCACCTCGAAGAATTGGTGGGCAGCCTCGGGTTGGCGGACCGCGTTCAGTTTCTCGGCGCGCGCCGGCATGACGAGATGCCGGGCCTCCTGAGTTCCGCGGAGTTGGCCGTATTTCCATCCCTGATGGAAGCCACGTCCGTGGCGGCTCTCGAGTCGATGGCGTGCGAGTTGCCCGTCGCGGCGTCGAACGTTGGCGGACTGCCCGAGATTGTCGACGACGAAGTGGGTGCGCTTTTCGAGGCGGGTAACCCCACGACACTCGCTGCCGCGGTGACCTCGCTTCTCGAACGTGACGACCTCCGAGCGCTGGGGACGGCGGCCCGATCCAGGGTGGTGGAGCGGTGGAGCAACGCTCGTCTCGTGGATCGGCATCTGGAAGTGTACGAGAGTCTTATCAGCCGGGGGCGTGAGCGCGGACGAAGCGATTCAGCGGACGTACGAGACCCTTCAGCGGAGAACGGTAGCTAGTGGCGAAGAAGAAGAGGGCCACTCAGAAGCGGCAACAGGTCGAGTCGACCCCCGCCTCCACCCAAGTCCTTGATGTTCCGTCGTGGGTGCCCGCGGTCCTCTACGGCGTCGTCACGCTCTTCCTCTTCCGTGGATTCGTGTTCTCACGGGACATGCTTTTCGGCTCCGATACCTTGGCCCTCGGATACATGGCTCGGGAGTTCTACGCGAACGCGGTTTCGGGCGGGGGATTTCCGCTCTGGAATCCGATCATCCTGGGTGGGACGCCCTTCGTGGAGTCGCTCGCCGGCGGGGATTCACTCTACCCGCCGAGCGCGCTTCTCCTGTTCCTGCTGGACCCGTATCGCGCGCTGGGGTGGAAGCTGGTGCTCCACGTCTTCGTCGCCGGGCTCTTCATGTACGGTTGGATCCGGCGCCTCGGACTGTCGAAACCCTCGGCGCTTCTGGCTGGGCTGGCCTATGGATTGGCCCCGTACATGGTCACGCTCGTCCAGGGAGGGCAGGACGGCAAGATCTTTGTAATCGCGCTGACGCCACTCCTGTTCTGGGTCACTGAATCGTTTCTCGTCCGCGGTGGCCTGAAGGCCATCGCCCTCGTGTCGCTGGTGGTCGGTGCGGTCATGCTCACGACGCACTTCCAGATGGCCTACTTCCTCTTCGGTGGTGTGGGGGCGTACGTACTCTTTCGAAGCGTGCTGATCTGGCGCGCGGCCGAGGACGGGGATGCCGGCGCCCGGCCCTCCCAAGAGCTCGGGCCAGAGGGAGTATCGGACGGAGGTTCGGGGGCCCATCGCGTCGCCGTCGCCCGCTTCACGGTCTACGTGGCCGCCGCCGTACTGGGGGCGGGCGTGGCGGCTGTCCAGTTCCTACCGGCTGTCTCCTACGTCGTGGACCATTCCCGCCGGACGGCTACCACCACGGACGCGAACGCTGAACAGTCGCGGGCGTACGCGAGCTCGTGGTCCCTCCACCCCGAGGAGATTGTCGCGCTCGCCGTTCCCGAGTTCGTGGGCGTCAGCGCCGCGAACGCTGATTGGGCACGAGGAACGTACTGGGGACGGAATCCCCTCAAGGGGAACCACGAATACGTCGGCCTCGTGGTCCTGCTTCTGGCGGGGGTCTCCTTTTTCGGCGGGGCTCGACGATCCCTGAGGTTCTTCTTCTCGGGGCTGGGCGGTGTCGCCCTCCTCTTCGCCCTTGGCGCTCATACGCCCGTGTGGCGCCTCTTTTACGAAATCGTGCCGGGGATCGGTCTCTTTCGAGCGCCTTCGCTCGCCATCTTTCTCTTCGGCTTCTCGGCGGTGACGTTGATGGCCTTCGGTGTCGAGCGTCTCCTGGAGCTCGAGGGCACCGGGAGTGAGGCGGATTGGACTCGGCCGGGACGTTTCCTTTGGGTCGCTTCGGGCGTGCTTCTGGTGGGATTCGTGCTCGTCGCCTCGGGTGGCCTCAGCGGGTTGTGGAGCCTCCTGGTCTATCGGGACATGCCGGACCAGGCAGCCCAGATCCTGACCAACGCCGAGCCGTTCATCGAGCGCGGCTTCATCATCGTGGTGATCCTCTCCGTGGCCACCGCCGGCGTCGCCTGGGGGCTCCGAACGGCTCGCCTCGCCTCTTTGGGGGCCGTGATCGCGTTGGGAACGCTCATTTGGGTGGACCTGGTTCGCGTCGATATACCGTTCATCCAGACCCAGGACTTCGCCGCGTTTCGGGCGCCCGACCCCAACATCGACTTTCTTCTGGAGCGGCAGCGTCAGGAGGACCCCTTCCGCGTGTTCTCGCTTCGCGGTCTGAACGGGCAAGACGTCCGTCCCGGCATGTTCGGGCTCGAGCTGGCTGGCGGGCATCATCCGAACGATCTGGGGCGTTACAGGGAGCTCATCGGGATGGAGGGGAGCAGCCTTCCCGTGAACTTGATCGCCAGCGCGAACATTCTCCGTACGCTCAACGTGCGCTATATCGTCTGGCCGGATCAGCTCGGCGCTCCGGCGGACCAGGGATTGCCGGGGGACATCACCGACAACCTCCGTAGGTTGAGTCAGACGACCATTCAGGGACGGCCCTACGAGTCGGTGTACGAGTTCACGGACCTTCCACGGGCTCGCCTCGTGGGAGAGGTCGTGATCCTGCCGGACGACCAGGCCGTACCTCACATGCTTTCGGGTGATTTCGACCCCGCCCGACAGGTGGTGCTGGCGGATCCGCCTCCGATCGACCTCGGAGATGGGGAGGTGATGGGGAGTGTCGAGTGGGTAGAACGGAACAACAACGACATGACGCTCCGGGTGAGTGCCGACGGGCCGGCCCTCCTGGTCTTGGCCGACAACTGGTTCCCGGCGTGGAAAGCCCGAATCGGGGATGAAGAAGTCCCGGTATTGAGGGCGAATCACTCCCTGCGTGCCGTGCCGATAACGGCCGGCGAGCACACGGTGCAGTTCTACTACGAGTCCGCCCAACTCACGTGGAGTCTTCGACTCACGCTGCTCAGCCTGGCGGTCGCGGTTGGACTGATCGCCATGGATTGGATGAGGGGCCGTCGGAGCGTGGAGCACCGGGCAGGGTGAAGCGGTTCGCCCTTCGATTATTCCAGATCGGCCTGACCGCGGTCGTTACCTGGTTCATCTTCGATCGGATTGGGGTGGATCTCGCCCAGCTCGAGTCGGTTGATCTCGACGAGTGGCGGCCCCGGACGGGCCTTTTCTCGGCGTCGTGCGTGGTTCTCGTCCTGGGTTATCTGTGGTCCGCCTCGCTGTGGGGCCGACTGGTGCGAGATCTGGGGGGACCCAGCCTTTCCCTCGGGACCTCCGTCCGCGTCTTCATGGTGGCGAATCTGGGACGCTATGTGCCCGGGAAAGTCTGGCAGATCGCCGGACTCGCTTATCTGGCCAAACGTGAAGGCGTCTCGGCGAGCGTGGCTACAGGTGCGGCGATCCTGGGGCAAGGGATCGCCCTTTTGGCCGCCACTCTCGTGGGAATCGCCACTCTGTTCAGCGCCAGCGAGTTCTGGCGGGAGATTGGGGGGGTGGGGCTGGCCGCGGGTATCGGGATCGCGTGGGCCATCATCGCCGTTGTCGTCGTACCAACGCTCTTTCGCCGCGTCGTAGCGTTTTGGTTTCGGCTCACGCGCACGGATCCTCCGGATAACGGCCTCGGGAGCGGAAACGCGGGTCTTCGCTGGTTGGTCCTCTACGTCCTGAATTGGGGGATCTACGCAGCGGCTTTTTGGCTACTTTACTTGAGCTTCGGGGAGTGGCGGACGTTCCTTCAGGTGGGTCCGGCCTTCGCGGCCGCGTATGTGGCCGGCTACGTCGCGGTTTTCGCGCCAGCGGGAGCCGGGATTCGGGAGGGGGTCTTGGTGGTCTTGCTTCAACCAATCATGGCGAGGGAAGCGGCGGTCGTACTGGCTGTCATCGCTCGCCTCTGGGCAACCGCCATCGAGTTGATTCCGGCGGGGCTCTTGGCCCTTGCGTCGCGTCGATCCCAAGAGACGGGGGAGTCGACTCCGTGAGT
>JBDHFN010000022.1:0-35796 GCA_039590375.1 Gemmatimonadota bacterium | reverse complement strand
CTCAAGAACTAGAACCCGATCGAGATGGAGAGCGAGAGGACGGGGTAGTACTTCACCCAATCAGGAATGTCGTTCTGGATATCGGCCACTTCCTGATCGAGTTCGGACTGGAGAGTCGAGCCCGGAGCGCTGGCCAGCGGGCCTTGGGCCAACAACGCAACGGTGGGGGTCTCGCCGAATCCGACACCGGCATCGAAGTTGACACCGATCCTCTTTCCGATGGGATTGCCGATTCCGATTCCCAGGTATGGCTGGAAGCGCTTCATTGAGAAGGTTCCGATCAGGAGATCGGTGGCCCCGCCCGTAAAAGTCGTCGAACCGAGAACTACGGACCGCCCTTCGAAGGACCCCACGACATCCAGGTTCCCGTCATTGGTGATCAGCAGCCCACCAGCGCTCACGTGGAACCCTCCAAACGCATACAGATCCACCGTCGTAAGCCAGTACGACGGGAAGCTGAATGCGAAATCGATGTCATCGATCCTGAAGGAGGGATCCCCGGGAACGACACCGAACGAGGATCGGACGTTGACCCTGGATGTCAGGCCCACGATGACTCCGCCGCCCAAACCGGTCGTACCGGCCTGTGCGGCGATCGCAACGTCCTGAGCTTGCACGGATGTCGTGCTGACGAAGGACGAGGAAACAACAAAAACGATCGCCACGAGGGCGCGAGAGAAACTTGGCATACTCTTAGAATTCCTCGGATCGGTCGTGAAACCCAGGGTCGGGCGCTAGACGCTTGCCTCCACTATGAATGTTGTGGACCCGATAAATCAAGCTTGATCTTGAAGCGCTCTGAAGCCGGTCACGGTGGTGGGGCGGGCCTGCGGCGGGACTTCTGGAAGGCCTGGCGAAGCCGAGGCGGGGGCCCGACCTTCCCGGGAGGGAATATCTCTTGCTGAAGAATCGGATGCGATGAGCACGGTATATCTGAACGGCGACTATGTGCCCAAGGATGGGGCGACCATATCGGTGGATGACCGGGGCTTTCTGTTGTCGGACGGCGTCTATGAGGTGACACCCGCCTACAGTGGGCGTCTATTCCGCATGGATCGGCACATGCGCCGGCTCCAACACGGTCTCGACGCCCTCCGTATTGAATTCGACCCGGCGGGGCTGCCGGACATGCACGCGCGCCTGATCGACGAAAACGACCTCGCTTCTGAAGAGGTCTCGATCGTCTATATGCAGATCACGCGAGGGGTGGCGCCCAGAACCCACCACTTTCCACCCGAGGGGACTTCGCCGACGGTGTATGCCTTCGCGCAAGCGTTTCACCGGCCTGACTCGGCCCGCTGGAAGAGGGGCTACGAGGCCATCACCGTTCCCGATCGCCGCTGGGACCGGGTCGACATCAAGTCGATTGGCCTCTTACCGAATGTGCTTGCACAACAGGCGGCCGTGGACGCGGGCGTGGAGGATGCCCTTCTGGTGAACGACGGCGTCGCGCTCGAGGGGTCACACAACAACGTCTTCGCTGTCCTCGACGGTGTGGTGACGACGCACCCCGCCACGCATCGGATCCTACACGGGGTCGCTCGCGAGTATGTCATCGAGTTGGCGCGAGAGCAGGGTATTCCGGTGGAGGAGAGGCCCGTCCTTCTGGAGGAGATGCGGGGGGCGGAGGAAATCTTCTTTACCGGCACGACTACTGAAGTACGGCCCACCGTACGGCTCGACGGCGAGCCGGTCGGGGGCGGCAAAGTGGGACCGGTCGCGAAGGAACTCTACGAGGCGTTCAAGGCGGGGACGCAGGCGGAGGTTTCGGCCGCGTAGGCGGTGTCCCCCCCCGAGTTCTCCACGCGAGCGCTCACGGATAGATCAAATACTGCTCCCGGACCCGCGTGAACCCCTCCAGCTCGTCCTGCCATCCACTTCGGATTTCGTCCGGCCCGGCTCCTGCGTCGATGGCCTGCCGCAGACCGTCGGTCCCCGCGAGACGATCGAAATGCGCCTGCAGCCACCCCCACTGAGGACCTGACATGCGACGTGTCTCCACCAGGAGCGCGACGGCAGCATGGGTCGGGTCGTACTCGGGTGATGTGGCCACCAGGCGGACGCCCTCCACCTCCACCCCGTCGAACTTGCCATCGGAGGGCGCGCTCGGGGTAAACTCGACCGGCTCGAAGCGAACGCCGGGAAGCCCGTAGCCGTTCATGACGTCGGCCAGGGCCTGTCCGTCCAACCATGGCGCGCCGATTTGCTGGAACGGCGCCTCGGTGCCCCTCGCGACCGACAGAACGGTGCCCTCGAAGAGGCATGTGCCGGGGTAGTGGGTCGCACTCTGGATGTCTGGCATGTTGGGGGATGGCCGGATCCACGGAAGCCCGGTCTCGGCGAAGGGCATGTCGCGACGCCATCCGTCCACCGGGGCGACGTGAAGGTCCGCGCCGATTCCGATCTCGCCCTCGTAGTATCGAGCGAGCTCTCCCAGCGTCATTCCGTGGCGCATGGCCACGGGATAGCGACCCACGAAGGTGGCGAACTCGGGATCGAGGACGTTGCCCTGTACGGCACCTCCGATCGGATTCGGGCGGTCGAGTATGACCACCCGAATTCCCTGTTGGGCCGCCGCCTCCATTGCCAGCGTCATCGTGGATACGTACGTCCAGTATCGGGCGCCGATGTCCTGGTAGTCGATCAGGAGGACGTCGATTCCGTCGAGCATTTCCGGTGTGGGGCTTCGGACCGTGCCGTACAACGAAAGGATGGGTAACCCCGTCTCGACATCGAGGTCGTCCTCGATCGTTTCTCCCGGCTCAGCCGTGCCCCTGATTCCGTGCTCGGGCGCGAACAGCGCCACGACCTCCACGGACGGATGTTCGTGGATCCGATCGATGGAGGAGCGGCCCGAGGCGTCTACCCCGGTTTGATTGGTGATCAGCCCGACCCGGCGTCCCTCCACCAAGTGGATAGAATCGTCGAGTAGGACCTCGATTCCTGATCGAATCGGGCCGAACCCGTCGCTGTTATCCTGGTATAAGGAAGGATCGAGTTGGGCGTCCGGCCGGGAGCAGGAAAGGAGAAGCAGGATGAAACAGGATTGTGGCGCCCCCCACAACTTCGTAACTTGCACTCTGAAAGACACTTGGGCCGTTCTCCGTCCCGAAGCAGAGGTTCTTGAGCTCACTCGATGACAACCCAGAGCATTTCCCGACTCCCCAAGAGTAACCCTGCGGGATGCTTCTGGATCCTGGCGATACTCTTTTCCGCGTGCTCCCAGCAGGCTCCCCTGCCGGTGACGACGACGCCGTCGCCCCTCGCGTCGGCCTCTCCGTCGGAGCCCCCGGTGGAGATCGTTCAGGCGGAAGGCACCCCATCAGCGACCACTCTCCCGGCCCCGGAGTCCGTTGCCGCTCCGCCGCCTACCACTGCGTCGACGAGGCCCCCACCCCTCACATGGGCGCAGAGAACGCTGGCCCGCATGACGCTGCGCGAGAAGGTCGGGCAGCTGATGATGCCCTTCGTGCTGGGGAATTTCGCGCCTGAGGGCAGTGAGACCCACGACCGTATCGTCAGCGTCATCGAGCAGGAGAACGTCGGCGGGCTGATCATGTCGGTAGGGTCACCGAGCGAGGTGGCCGTCAAGCTCAACGACCTCCAGCGGCACTCCAAGTATCCTCTGCTGATCTCCGCGGACCTGGAGACGGGGGCGGGTTTCCGCTTCACGGGAGCCGTACACATTCCGACGAACATCGCGTTGGGTGGGGCGACCTCGTTCCCATCGCTGATGGCGTTCGGTGCCACGGGCGATCCCCGGCACGCGTATCAATTGGGGAGAATCACGGCTTTGGAAGCCCGCGCGATGGGTGTCCACGTCCCGTTCGCGCCGGTCCTGGACGTCAACAACAACCCCGACAACCCGATCATCAACATTCGCTCCTTCGGGGAGGATCCGAAGGCGGTCGCGGACTTGGGTGTGGCCCTGGTTCGGGGTCTTCAGGATTACGGCGCCGTGGCGACGGGTAAGCATTTTCCAGGCCACGGAGATACTGGGACCGATTCCCACCTGGAGCTGCCCTTAATCGAGGTCGGGCGTGAGCGCCTGGAGGACATCGAGTTGGTGCCCTTCCGCGCCGCCATCGATGCCGGCATGCAAGGCATCATGACGGCGCACATCGCGGTGCCCGCGATCAGCGGGGAGGCGATTCCGGCGACCGTGTCTCATCGGGTGCTCACCGGCCTCCTTCGGGCCGACATGGGATTCGATGGCATCGTCTTTACCGACGCGATGGACATGGCCGCGGTGAACCGGCTCTATCCCAGGGGTGAAGCCGCTGTCCTCGCCGTGCTGGCTGGAGCGGACGTCATTCTCATGCCGCGAGATGTGACGGAGGCCGTCGACGCGATCATGGAAGCGATCGACGAGGGGCGCCTGACCGAGGCCCGCATCGACGAGTCGGCTGGCCGGCTGTTGCGCCTCAAGGAGGACTTGGGCCTCGCCGAGGAGCGGGCGGTATCCCTCGAGATGATTCCACAGGTCGTGGGAGTGCCGCAACACATGGACATGGCGCGGGAGGTTGCCGAGCGCTCGATCACGCTGATCCAGAACCAGCGCAACCTGCTGCCTCTGCTGGGGACGCGCAGAGCGCGGGTCATGTCCGTGAGCTTCCGTAATCCCGGGGACGTCCTGTCAGGGCGATATTTCGACTCGCGGCTGCGTGGGACCTATCCCAGGCTCGTGGACCGATCCGTGGACGAGAGCACCAATTCGGAGGCCTATGAGGCCCTTCTCTCTCGGGCGCGCCGGTCCGACCTGGTGGTGGTGTCGGTCTACTCGAACTACGCCGGTCGGGTCGAGCTTCCCGATGCCACCGTGGATTTCGTGAACGAGCTCTCTAGAAGGAGAATCACGCACGTCGTGATCTCGTTCGGAAATCCGTACTTGCTCTCATTGTTTCCCGATGCCCAGGCGTATCTTCTGGCGTGGAGTTCGGGGCAGTTCAGCCAGCAGGCGGCGGCGGACGCGCTGTTCGGTGGGATCGAGATCAGTGGTCGCAGCCCGACTGGAATGGACCCCTTCTTCGCGGTGGGTGACGGCATCCAGATACCCCAAAGGGTGAGAGTCAGTGGGCGGTAGGACGTTCGCGTACGCGGCGGTCCTGATAGTTCTTTGGTCGAGTGGGTGTGGTGGGATGGGACCCATATCGACCCCCGGCGCCGGTCTGGTGACTCCCGGCGCGACCGAATTGGGAGCCGACGCTCGCGAGTGGGTCGAAGAGACCCTGTCCTCGCTTACGCTTCGCCAACAGGTCGCCCAACTCGTAATCCAGTGGCTCCCCGGATCGTACGCGTCGACCAGCAGCCCCGAGTTTCAGGAATGGGCGGGTTGGGTGGAGGACGACGAGATCGGTGGCATCTACCTGTCGATCGGACTTCCCCATTCGTATGCGGCCAAGATCAACGAGCTTCAGGCCCGGTCCGCGGTTCCGTTGTTGGTGACCTCCGATTTCGAGAACGGTGGCCCCGGCATGCGCATCAACCATTCGTATGCGCTGCCGTCGCTTCTTGCTCAGGGTGGCGGGACGAGCTTCCCGCCCACGATGGCATTCGGGGCCATCGGGGAGGACCGCTTCGCTCGGGAATACGGTCGCATTACCGCGGTGGAGGCGAAGGCGGTGGGGCTGCATCTCAACTTCGCTCCAGTGTTGGACGTGAACTCGAATCCGGAAAATCCGGTGATCAACACGCGTTCCTTCGGCGAGGACCCGGAGACGGTGGCGCGCCTCGGAGCCGCCTTCATCGAGGGCTCTCACGCTGGGGGAGTCCTGGCGACCGCGAAACACTTCCCCGGGCATGGTGACACCCAAACGGATTCTCATGTCGCGCTCCCGGTGGTACCGGCCGATTTGGATCGGCTCAACTCCCTGGAACTCGTGCCCTTCAGGAGGGCCGTCGACCAGGGGGTGGACGCGGTCATGACCGCGCACGTCGTGGTGTCCGGAGTGCAGGGGTTGGAGGGAGCACCCGCCACGTTCGATGCACGATTCATGACCGACCTTCTGCGGGACGACATGGGTTTCGACGGGCTCCTCTTCACGGACGCACTCGTCATGGGCGCGCTCTCGGAACGATACGGCACAGGAGAAGTGTCCGTGATAGCTCTCGAGGCCGGCAGTGATGTGCTCCTGATGCCGACCGACGCCACGGAGGCCATCGACGCCGTGATGGCCGCGATAGACGAGGGACGGCTCGACCCTGCACGGATTCGCACGTCCGCCCGACGCATACTCGAGACCAAGGCGCGGGCTGGGCTGCACCAGGGCCGGATGGTCGATTTGGACGCCGTGGACGACGTCGTGGGGGCAGCGGAGCATGTGGCCTTCGCGGACACGGTGGCGACTCGGTCCATCACGCTTCTCCGGGACCGGAACACCGTCTTGCCGGTGGATTCGTCCTGGACGAAGAGCGTCCTCAGCCTGACTTACGCCCGCACGGACAATCTGACCGCAAGCCGAACGTTCGATGCGGGTCTCTCGAGTCGCGTGGAGAGGGTGAGACGGGCACGGGTCGGGCCCGAAACACCGCAGGAGTTCTACGACTCGCTCAGGGTCGTGGCGGGGGAGGCCGACCTCGTGATCGTGAACGTGTACGCACCCCCGAGGTCGGGGACGGGCGAGGTCTCGGTGTCGGCGGACATGTCGGACTTCATCGGGGCGGTGGGCCCGCAGCGCCCCATGATGGTGATCTCCTTCGGTAATCCCTATCTGCTGGCCGCCCTGCCGGATTCCCCGGGGTACTTGATCGCCTGGGGATCGCACGAGGTCTCGCAGAACGCGGCGCTGAGGGCGCTCTTCGGCGAGGCGGCCATCAGCGGGCGCCTGCCCGTGTCCATCCCGCCATCTCATGGAATCGGTGGTGGCCTCACGCGATACGCCGTGCTGGATCCGGTGGACGCAGTGCAGCCGGCGGTGGACGTCGATCCAATGGACGCCCCGCAGTCGGTAGTGGAGGTCGATCCGGCGACCGTCGGCATGGATGCGGCCCGCCTCGCGGAGCTCGACGCCCGTGTTTCCGCGGCGCTGGCCGACTCGGCGTCACCCGGGGCCGTCCTGGCGATTGCGCGGCACGGGCGATTCGTGCGTCTCCGCGGCTACGGGAAGTTGGATTGGTCCGGCTCCGCCCTCGCCGACATCCGTTCGATCTACGATCTGGCGTCCCTCACCAAAGTCGTGGGAACCACCACGGCGGCCATGATATTGGTGGAGGAAGGGCGTCTGAATCTGGACCTACCGGTGGCCGATTATCTTCCGTGGTGGACCGTGGGGGACGCCACCAAGGAGAACGTGACGGTCCGTCATCTCCTCCTTCACCGGGCCGGTCTACCCCCGTTCCGGCGGTTCTATCTCGAGATGGAAGGCAGGGACGCGTACCGGACCGCCATCGGCGAACTGGCGTTGGATTACGACCCTGGTACCCGGACCGTCTACTCGGACATCGGCGCGATGATCATGGCCTTCATCATCGAGCGAGTGACCGGCCAGGAGCTCGATGAGTTTCTCGATGAGCGCGTGTGGGACCGCCTCGGCATGAGCGATACGCGTTTTCGTCCTGCGGGGGCGCTCAAAGAGCGGATCGCACCGACGGAAGTCGATACGGTGTTCCGGAACACGCACGTCCACGGTGTAGTCCACGACGAGAATGCGTTCGCGATCGGTGGGGTCGCCGGGCATGCGGGCCTGTTCTCCACGGCCTCGGACCTGGCCGTCCTGGCGCAGACGCTGCTCGATGGGGGGCTTGTGGCCGGATGTGAGGATGCTGGCGCTTCAATCGGGAGCATTTGCGCGGCCGGCGCGGCCGGCCCGGTGAGGCTGATGTCGGAGGAAACCGTCGAATCCTTCACCAGAAGGTTCGATTCCCGAGCCTCGCGTGCCTTGGGCTGGGACACGCCGAGTGGTCAGTCCTCGGCCGGCGACTACTTCACGCGGAGTGCCTTCGGGCACACGGGATTCACCGGAACGTCGATTTGGATCGATCCCGAACTCGACATGTTCGTCGTGCTGTTGACCAACCGAGTGAATCCCACCAGGGACAATGCGAAGCACATACCCCTCCGCCGCGACGTCCACGATCTGGCGGCGCTGGCGATCAATGATCGAGAGGTTCCGGTCCGTGTCGACTGAGCCGATCGGACGCTATGGCTCATCGAACACCCGGGGGCGCACCTGAACGCCTTCACCCCGCTCGACTTCGGCGTGCTCCTGGTCTACCTCGTGGGGGTCACGACGTGGGGGGCCTGGCTGGGACGCGGGCAGACGGGCGGGCAGGACTACTTCCTCGGGAACCGGGAGCTTCCGTGGGTCGCGGTGATGCTGTCGGTGGTCGCCACCGAGACGAGTACCCTCACCTTCTTGAGCATCCCCGGCGTGGCGTACCTGGGGACGCTCGGTTTTCTCCAACTGACCTTCGGGTATCTGGCTGGCCGGGTCGTCGTGTCGGTGTTCCTCCTACCGGCCTACTACCGCGGCGAGTTGAGCACGGCCTACGCGCTCCTCGAGGAACGATTCGGGCAGGGCGCGCGTCGGGTCGCTTCGGCGATCTTCATGGTCACACGGCTACTGGCCGATTCCGTGAGACTGTTCGCCACCGCCATCCCGTTGGCTCTTGTCACTGGATGGGATTATCCGGTTTCGATCGTCGTGATCGGGGTGATGACCTTGGTGTACACGTATCTCGGCGGCATCAAGGCGGTTGTCTGGGTGGATGCGGTTCAGATGGGCCTGTACCTCTTTGGCGCTCTCGTGGCGATCGTCGCTCTTCAGGTACTCACCCCGGAGGGTTGGGCGGGCATTCTGGGTAGTGCGGGTGAGGCGGGCAAGTTGGCCGTCCTGGATCTGTCATTCGACTTCGCCATCCCCTATACACTCTGGGCCGGCGTTCTGGGGGGTGGCTTCCTCACAATGGCGTCGCATGGGACCGATCAGCTGATCGTACAAAGGCTCCTTACCTGCAGGGATCTGGCGGCCAGCAAGAAGGCTCTCGTGGGAAGCGGTGTCGTGGTGATCGGTCAATTTCTGCTGTTCCTGCTGGTGGGCCTCGGGCTGTGGGCGTACTACGAGGGAAGAGCCTTCGACACGAGCGACGAAATCTTTGCCCGGTTCGTGGTGGAGGAGCTCCCTCGGGGGATCAGCGGCCTCATCGTCGCGGGGGTCTTCGCCGCCGCGATGTCGTCTCTCTCGTCTTCGATCAACTCGCTCGCATCGGCAACGGCGTACGACTTTTGGGCTCCTCTGGCCGGCGCCGAGGGCGATGACGTTCGTGCGCTCAGAGCGGGAAAGCTGTTCACCCTCGTGTGGGCCACGCTTCTCGTGGGCGGGGGCGTGTTGTTCATCCCACTCAGCCAGGGGAACACCGCCGTGGAAGTGGCGCTGGCCATCGCTTCCATGGTTTACGGAGGCCTGCTCGGGACGTTCATTCTAGCGGTGCGTTCGACGAGGGCCGACCAACGTAGCGCCATCATCGGGATGATCACGGGCATCGGCGTGGTCACGGCCATTTGGGTGTTTGCCCGTGCGGATGTCGCGTGGCCGTGGTTCGTCCCAATCGGCACGGCCGTCACCGCGGCCGTGGGGTGGGCGCTGGGGCAGGGCTCGACCCACGACCGCTCAGGCCCCTCCGGCACCCCCCAGTCACCCTGAGCGCGGCGTGAGCTTCTTCTTGGGCGTCGACGGGGGAGGAACCCGTACCCGGGTGGCGATCGTCGACGAGGCGGGCCATGAATGCGCTCGAGCCGAGGGTCCACCGACGCTGGTGGATCCGGCCGACCCCGACGCGACCGTCGGTGTGATCGCGGACCTTTGTCGTGAGGTCGCCGCGAGGGCCGGAGCGGAGATTCCGGTGGCCGGCCTTTGGGCCGGAATCGCGGGGGCGGGCACCGAGCCCACGAGGGGTGTGGTGGAAGCGACGCTTCGGGAGGCGGGCCTGTCGTCGTTGACGGGGGTCGGCGCCGACGCCGAGGCGACGTTTCACGATGCCTTCCCTTCCGGTCCGGGGATTCTGCTGATCTCGGGGACCGGATCCATCGCGCTGGGCAGGGGGGCGGATGGCTCCACGCTGCGGGTCGGGGGGTGGGGCCTGTACTTGGGGGATGAGGGAAGCGGTTATCGGATCGGGATGTCGGCCCTTCGCGCCCTCACTCAGGCCGAGGACGGCCGTGGCGTTCCCACCGATCTTCGGGATCCGATCCTGAAGGCGTTGGGGGTGGCACGTCCCCCGGACTTGATCAAATGGATGGCGACCGCACGGAAGGCGGACGTGGCCTCGCTGGTCCCATTGATCTGCGAGGTGGCGGAGACCGGGGACCGAGCCGCCACGATCGTCATCGAGAAGGCCGTGGACGAGCTGGTGGAGCATGTGCGGACGCTCATGAGGCGTCTAGAACCATGGCCGGCCCCTCCGCGTGTTGCCCTCGCCGGCGGGCTGATCGAAGAGGATGGGCCGCTCCGGCCCAGAATGGTCCGGGCCATCGAAGAACTCCCCTGCCGGTTTCAAGAGCGTGCGCCGGACGGGGCGAGGGGAGCCTGCTCGCTGGCGACGCTCCTATCCTGAGCTGGCCACGTATTGATCGATCGCTTCACGAAGCGACTTGAGGATCCACGCCCGCTTGTCGTCATCGGTCTCGAGGAGCGTGGCGCGGAAACCGTGGTGTGTGCACTGGAAGCCGGTGAGCGGGACCACCACGATGCCGGTGGCTCCCATCAGGTAGTAGACGAAGCGCTTGTCGGGCTCGACCCCTTGGGTCATCCGATCGATGGCCTCTCTTATCTTCGGATCCTCGATGGGAAGCGACTGGCTGTCGTCGAGGAGCCCGTCCTTGAACATGATCGTGTAATAGAAGGCGCCCCCGGGCTTGTTCACGATGATGTGCTCGCAGTCCGCGAACACGTCACTCATCTCGTCGGCCCTTTTGGAGAACTTCTGCGCCCTTGAGTCGAGATGCTCGGGATAGCGTGGGTCTCCCATGATGCGCGGGATCGCCATCTGAGGGAGGGTGGTCGAAGACACCTCCAGTCGTTTCGCGGCGAGCAGACTGTCCACGTAGCGCGCGAAATTGTCGTCCTTGCTCTTGTTGAGGATCTCCAGCCAGCCGCAGCGTGCGCCGGGCCACGGGAACTCCTTGCTGATTCCCCTCATCGCGATTCCGGGAACGTCTCCGATCCACTCGCTCATGTGCAGGCGTCCCGTGCCGTTGTAGACGATGTTGGCGTAGATCTCGTCCGCGATCAGAAAGACATCGTTCGCGCGAGCGATGGCCGCGATTTCTTCCACGACCTCGCGCGGGTACACGGCCCCCGTCGGGTTGTCCGGCGTAAGCAGGAGGATGCCGGCGATCGAATCGTTGTACTGGACCTTGCTACGGATGTCCTCCACGTCCGGCATCCACCCGTTGTAGGGGTCCAGGTCGTACGTGACGTGTTCGTATCCAGAGTGGGCCGCCTCGGCGGAGGAGTGCGTACTGTATGCTGGGGACGGGCCGAGAATGCGGGCCTCGCGGTTGAGGAAGCCGTACACCTTCGCCACCGCGTCGCCGAGACCGTTGAAGAACATGATCTCGTCGGGAGAAACACGGACACCGTCTCGTCGGTTGACCTCGTCCGCGACGAATTCACGCGTCTCGAGCACCCCCTGCGTGTCGCAGTAGGCCCATGATGGCGCTTCATGCACGAGGTCCGAAATCGTGTCGCGGATCCACTGCGGAGGGGGCTCTCCCTTCTGCACCGGATCCCCGATGTTCTCCCACGTGAGCTCGAGGCCCAGGCTTTCGAGCTCGTGGGCCGCGACTACGATCTCGCGGATCTCATACTTGAGGTTTGCCGCGCCAACGTGTAGGAGGTTTCTACGCATGGTCGATTAGGGGGTGAGGTCGAGCCACTCAGCGGAGCGCTTCTTCGAGCGCCGTGGCGGCATCCGTCGAAGCGTCTCGGTACTTCACGATGATCGGGGCGTAAAGATGTATTCCGTGTTCGCCGGCGAAGGGTCCCGACGCCGCGCGTGCGCCAGGCACGACCACGGCCCCCTCGGGGATGGTGAGGGGTCGTCCGGGGGTGGCGCGATGAGTCTCCTCGCGTACGAGGTCGTACACCGCGGTCGACGACGTGAGTTGGACACCGGGCGCCAACACGGCCCGCTCTCCCACCAGGGTCCCCTCGAAGACGCCCACGTTGCCACCGATGAGTACGTCGTCCTCCACGATGACCGGGCGGAGCCCGACGGGCTCCAGGACGCCGCCGAGCTGGGCCCCGGCGCTCAGATGCACGCGCTCGCCCACCTGTGCGCACGATCCGACCAAGGCGTGGGAGTCGATCATCGTGCCCGGGCCCACATAGGCTCCGACGTTCACGAACGCCGGGGGCATGATGATCACGTTCTCGCCGAGGAAGGCACCGGAGCGGACCGACGTACCGCCCGGCACCAGACGGATGTTCTCTTCGACACCCCGCGTATCACGCAGAGGCAGAGTGTCTTTGTCGAAGAAGGGCGCCGGCGAGCCCGAAAACTCGCGGACCCGGCCGATGCGGAACGCGAGCAGAATACCGCTCTTGACCCACTCGACCGCCTGCCACTCGCCGTCCACCCTCCTCGCGGAGCGCACCGCGCCCCGGGTGAGGGCGTCCATGAGCGCTGAGACGGCTGCATGGGCTTCATCAGGCGCCGCGTCCTCCCCCTCCTGGGAGCAGCGAAGGATCTGAGCCTCGAGCTCCTCCAGATCCTCTTGCGCACCCTGAACCTCCGCCCCGGTCACTTCGAGTCCCCCCCGTCCAACAGACCCGCGTCGGCCAGCGCACTCCGCAGAAAGGCCTCGACCTCGGAGGTGGGCCGAACGAGCGGCAGGCGGTAATGGGCCTGTCTGTGCCCCATGATCTCGAGGGCTGCCTTGACCGGGATCGGATTGGTCTCGACGAAGATGGCACGCATCAACGGAAGCAGCCGGTAGTGCAGCTTCCGGGCTCCGTCGTAGTCGCCGCCGAGCGCCTTTTCGACCATCTGCGACATCAATGCGGGCGCCAGGTTCGCCACGACCGAGATCACTCCGTCGGCCCCCGCGGCGAGCAGCGGAAAGGTGAGCACGTCATCGCCCGAGAGTATGGTGAACCCCTCCGGGCGCTCCCGGATCAGCGTCATGACCTGATCGACATCGCCGGAGGCCTCCTTCACCCCCGTGATGTTCTCGATCTCCGCCAGGGCGAGGATCGTTTCAGGAAGGACGTTCGATGCCGTACGACCCGGCACGTTGTAGATGACCACCGGACAGTCCACGGCATCTGCGATCGTTCGATAGTGCTCGATGAGTCCGCGCTGCGTGGGTTTGTTGTAGGACGGACTGACCGAGAGAATACCGTCGGCGCCCGCATCGCGGGCCGCCCGCGCTTTTCGGACGACGTCCGCCGTATCGCTCCCACCGGCTCCGGCAAGGACGGGCGCCTTCCCCTGGGCCGCCTCGACCGTGGTGGCGATCACGAGTCGTTGCTCGTCGGTGGATAGCGTGGCGCCCTCCCCGGTCGTACCGCAGGGGACCATGACGCGGACACCGTTCTCGATCTGGAACTCCACGTGTTTTCTGAGGCCCTCGACGTCTACCGAGCCATCGTCGCCGAAGGGCGTGACCAGGGCCACGCCTGTGCCTGAGAACGGTTTGTTTTCCATGTTCGTAACGGAGTGCATCAAGATGTGAACGTTTCGGCTAGCATGTCGTCCAAAGTAAACACGCCCGACCTTCCCCGAATCCACTCGGCTGCGGCGATCGCTCCCCTGGCGAACCCCGCTCGGGTCCGAGCCTCGTGGCGTAGCTCGATGCGATCGTCGGGTCCCTCGAGGCCCAGGACGTGCGTTCCCGCCGTTTCCCCCACCCGCTCGCTGGCTACATAGAGAACCTGGGGATGTGGGCCACCATCTGGTAGAGTGGCGGACCAATTCTCCTTTCGCTCCAGCTCCTCGATGAGAATATCCGCGAGCGTGATGGCCGTTCCACTGGGATGGTCGATCTTATGGCGATGGTGGGCTTCACGAATATGGACGTCATACTCGCTCAGCGCGTCGGCCATCTTGCCGGCGGCGCGGGCCAGGCGAAAGAAAAGGTTTACCCCGAGCGAGAAATTGGACGCGTGAACCAGTCCGGTTCCGGCCCCGTTTACGGCTTCGGTCGCCTCGTCCAAGCGTTCATGCCATCCCGTCGTCCCGACCACCGCGTCGATACCGGCCGCCGCGAGTGCCGTGATATTGTCCACGGCGACCCCCGGAGCGGTGAACTCGATGGCCACGTCGGCACCCCCCAAGGTTGCGGTATCGATCTCGCCCGTATCCAAGGTGGGGTCGATCCTGGCGACCACCTCGTGGCCACTCTCCACCGCCACGATCTCCACGGCGTGACCCATCTTGCCGTATCCTATGAGCGCCAGCCTCATCGGGGTTCCCCTTCCTTTGCCCTCGACGCTTCTTCGGCGCGAGCCCCTTCCTCCCGAGCATCCTCCTCTCGTGCCCCTTCCTTCAGCTCGATGAGGGAGCGATGGAGCCTGCGGACAAGCTCCGGGGCCTCCGCCTCGTCGACCACAAAGCTGATGCTGACGTCGGAGGCCTGGGAAATCAAATAGACGGGGGTCTTCTCGACGGCCCAGAAGACGAGAGCGTCCATCCCGGGCTCTCTGAGCATGCCTCGCCCGACCACTGTGACCGTGGCTACGTCCCTCAACACATCGACATCGGAGAAGACCGAGAGCGCGCCGCGGACCGCGCTGAGATCCTCGTCATAGTCAACGGTAAACGCGGTACTGCTGTGGGAGGTGGCCACCAGATCGACGGGCACTCCGTGACGCCCCAAGACACCGAAGACCCGCGCCAGAAATCCGTAGGCCAGCGCCGTTGGGAATGCCCTCACACGGATGAGTGCCACGTCCGTTTTGTGTGCCACGGCGGCGAAACTCGCCGACTTGGCCCGATCCGAGTGGACCAACGTGCCCGGCTGCTCTGGTGCGAACGAGTTCTTGATCCGGAGTGGTAGGTCGCTCGCGATGGCGTGCTTGGCCGCGGCCGGGTGAATGACCCGCGCCCCGAAATAGGAGAGCTCGACTGCCTCCTCCGAACCGATGTCCGGGAGCACTCTGGAATCTCCGACCAGGCCGGGGTCTCCCGAGAGAATTCCGTCCACGTCGGTCCAAATGACCACTTCGGGGGAGCCCAGGGCGGTGGCGAGCAGGGTGGCCGTGAAGTCGGATCCCCCCCGGCCGAGCGTGGTCGTTGCGCCGCCGGCCTCGCTGCCGATGAAGCCTTGAATCACGGGCACGCGATCGTGCTCGACGAGCGGAAGGATGTTGCTGACGGCAAGCTTTCGGATGGACTCGAAGTCCGGGACGGCCGCGCCGAAGTCCGAACTGGTCCAGACGATTTCGCGCGCGTCCAGGACGGTGGCTGAAATACCCTCGGCCTGGAGAGCGGCCACGGTCAACTCGACCGACAGGTCTTCACCGACGGCCAGGAGCTGGTCTCTGAAGCGTTCGGCCTCGGTGCCGGGGCCCTCGTCCAGAAGACCGACGGCCCCGTCGAGGATCTCATCGATCCGCGCCGCCACAGGGGCGCGGAGAGCCTCTTCGTTCACGATCTCCGCGAGTGTATCCAGGTGCCTCTGCCTCAACGTCGCCAGGGCCGTGGAGGAATCGGGTCCCTCGGACTCATTGCCGCCGGTCGTGGCCGCGTCAGCCAGTCGGCTCAACTCGTTGCTGACGCCGGCCAGCGCAGACACGACGACGACGGAACAGTCGTCCTGGTCACCAATGATCGCGGCGAGGGCCTTGAGCCTTTCGGCTCCGTCGACGGAGGTGCCGCCGAACTTGTGGACGCGCGGCATCGTCACGGTGGCTCCGCCTGGCGATTCCTGGTCCTCGAAGTCTCCAGGCGTTGTGGTTGCGGACACCCCGGTGAGGATCGGTCGATCCGTCATCAGCCGCTCCCGAGAATCCCCTGTGCGTGGCAGAGCTCGGCGTTGAGGAGGGCGGCCCCGGCCGCCCCGCGGACCAGGTTGTGGCTCAGCACGAAGAACTTCGAATCCAGGACCTCACACGGCCGGATACGGCCGACCGACACGGTCATTCCCTGTCCCAGGTCGCGGTCGAGGCGCGGCTGGGGGCGGTCGTCAGCAGCCAGTACCTGCAGCGGGCGCTCCGGTGCACTGGGGAGGTCGTGGCAGGCCTCGGAACCCCGGTATTCCTCGAAGGCCGCGGTCACGTCGTCGACGGACGGCTGGCCGGCCAGGCCCACCGACACAGCCATTAGATGGCCGTCCAAGACGGGAACCCTCGTGCAGGATGCACTCACCGGGAAGTCCGCGGGCTCCAGTCCCTCGGAAGTGAGCGTACCCAGGATCTTCTGCGGCTCGCATGTGAGCTTGTGCTCCTCACCACCGATGAAGGGAATCACGTTGTCCACCAGGCTCGATGCTGGAGGGCCCGGAAGCCCGGCTCCAGAGATCGCCTGGAACGACGTCGTGATCACGCTCTCGATTCCGAAGGTCTCGTGGAGGGGGGCCAAACCCACCACGAGGCCGACCGCCGCGCAGTTGGGGTTCGTGACCAGTCCGCCGCTCCAGGGTTGACACGCAACGAGGCCGAGGTGGTCACCGTTGACCTCCGGAATGACGAGCGGAACCCGCTCCCCCATCCGATGTGCCGAGGCGTTGCTGACCACGAGGTGGCCGGCCGTTGCCAACTGAACTTCCAACTCCTGCGCTGGTCCTGAGGGCAGCGCCGACAGCAGGATGGACGACGTCCATTGGCCGCCGGGAGCTTGCAGGCGGAGTCCCGCCGTCTCCGGAGAAAGCCGGTCGGCGCCGGCGCCTATACGCTCGGCGAGGGTCTTCCCCACGGAGGCCTCGGAACCACAGACTTCGCTCGCACGGAACCAAGGATGCTTCTCCAGTAACTGGAGGAGCATCTGTCCGACGGCGCCCGTTGCGCCGAGCACCCCAACATCAACACGGTCGTCCAACTTCTCTCTCCTCTCCGTCAGGTCGCCGAGGCATGCGCCAAAGCGACAGATCGCCGCCCGGTGGGCGTCATTTCGGCACACGTCCTATCAACCTAAGTCCTTGCCCTATGACAATTTGACACTTTTTCACGCTTCCTGCTTGGCACGGCTCATGCACGCCAAAGACAACGGGAGTCATTCAACCAACCAAATCAAAGGAAAGGAGCGGTCCCATGGCACTCATGAGATATACACCCAAGTCGACTCTTACGTCGTGGCCCGACCTCGACCTGCTCACCAACCGACTGTCCCGCGCCTTCGGCAGCACCTGGGATTCACCAGAGCCCACC
Source organism: Gemmatimonadota bacterium (assembly GCA_039590375.1). Taxonomy (GTDB): domain Bacteria; phylum Gemmatimonadota; class Gemmatimonadetes; order Longimicrobiales; family Gaopeijiaceae; genus UBA822. The sequence goes on along the minus strand of JBDHFN010000022.1, from coordinate 18,490 downwards.
GGTACTTGGATTCCTGCCGTTAACGTGGAAGAGTCTGCCGACGAGCTGCTGCTTACGGCAGAACTCCCGGGAATGAGTGAAGGTGATGTCAACGTCGACATCGAGAACAATATCCTAACCATCCGCGGGGAGAAGCGGGAGGAGCATGAGGAGGGCGGCGAAGGGCACAAGTACCACGTCTGGGAGCGGCGGTATGGAAGCTTCCAGCGGGCCTTCACCCTGCCGCAGTCCGTCCAGACCGATGCGATCCTGGCGGACTTCAGTGAGGGAATCCTCACTGTGCGTATGCCGAAGTCACCCAGCGCGATGAGCCGCACCATCGAAATCGGCGGTAAGAAGAAGTAACCCCTTAAGCGGTAAGAAGAAGTAACCCCTTAAGAAGACGTGACCCTGGGGGGGGCGCTACGCGATCAGATCGTGTAGTGCCTCCTTCATGGTTGGTGAGTTGGCTCCTATGACCGTGCCGGGGGAGAGCCCCAGGGGGCCTCCCTCGACCCGGCCCAGCACACCACCCGCCTCTTCGACGATCACCCAACCCGCCGCGAAGTCCCACGGGTTCAAGAAGAGCTCCCAGAAGGCATCGAATCTTCCCTCGGCGAGGTAGCAGAGGTCGATGGCCGCCGCGCCCCCACGACGAACGCCACCGGTGGCGCTGAGCACGCGGACCAGTTGGGCGGAGTACTCCTCGATGAGGTGCTCCGTCTTGAACGGGAAACCCGTCCCGATCAAGGCGCGCCGGGTACCCTCCACGCGGGACACCTCGATCGGTTGGTCATTCTTCCAGGCGCCGTTGTCGCGGGCCGCCCACCAGCGTTCTCCCGTGGGTGCACAAGAAACGGCTCCGACGGCCGGAATCCCGTCCATCGCCAGTGCCACGGAAGAGGCGTGCATCGGATGGCCATGCAGAAAATTCGTGGTTCCGTCGAGTGGATCGATGATCCAGGCTGGCCCCACTGGCGGTGTGGCGTCCGGATTACCCTCGTGGCTTTCTTCAGCGACGATTGCGTGGTCCGGATGTTTCTCACGGATAATGGCTACGCAGGCTTCCTGCGCGGCGAGATCCGTGGCGGACACATAGTCGGCGCGGCCCTTTTCCTCCGCGTCTACGATCCCCACCGAAGTGGCGTGGTCCTCGTGGATGGCTGCGGCGGCGTCGGCGGCTCTGCGAGCCGTGTCCAGAAGGGTGGTGAGGAGGCTTGTCATCGCCCGAGGGTAGCGGATCGGTCCACCTTCGTCGACTCACGGCGGCCCGGCACATTCACATCGTCTGGGGCGGTACGTAAGTTACGCGATGACCGAAACCAGCGAGGCGAGGGCACGGAAGAGGGTACTCAGCGGGATTCAGCCCACGGGGGAGGTCCACCTGGGCAACTATCTGGGGGCCCTCCGCCAGTGGGTCCACATGCAGGACGAATACGAGTGCTTCTACGCTATTGTGGATCAGCACGCGATCCTTGGAGACGGCGACCCCGCCGACCTTCCGTCCCGCACCGTGGACATGGCCATCAGCGTCCTGTCCGTGGGCGTAGATCCCGAGCGATGCACGCTCTTCGTTCAGTCCGACGTGCCAGAGCACATCGAGTTGGCTTGGCTCTTCAACACGGTGGCTCCCGTCGGCGACCTCGAACGTATGACGCAGTACAAGGATAAGTCGCAGCGGTATGATTCGATCCCGGTGGGATTGCTCAACTACCCGGTTCTGCAGGCGGCCGACATTCTCGTATATCGGGCGGACGCCGTTCCCGTGGGCGAGGACCAGAGACAGCATCTGGAGCTCACGCGGGACATCGCGCGGAAGTGGAATGCCCTATACGGGGAATATTTCCCCGAGCCGGGGGCCATCATCCCCGAGGTCGGCCGCATCAAGGGGCTCGACGGCGAGGCCAAGATGAGTAAGTCGCTGGGGAATACGGTGGGCATTCTGGCGGACGAGGAGGGCGTGTGGGACCGGGTCAAGACGGCCGTCACCGACCCGCAGCGTGTCCGGCGGGACGATCCCGGTCGTCCCGAGGTGTGCAACGTGTTTACACTCCATAAACTCGTCACGGATCCGTCCCTCATACCGGACATCGAGGAACAGTGCAGGGCGGGGACCAGGGGGTGCGTCGACTGTAAGCGGATCCTGGCCGACAGCCTCGTGCGTGAGTTCGCGCCCTTCCGAGAGCGTGCCGAGTACCTCCGCGCCCACCCGGCCGAGGTGCGTGACGTGCTCGAGGCAGGGGCGGATCGGGCACGCGCTGTGGCTCGGGAGACGCTGGCGGAGGCTCGCAGCCGCATGGGAATCAGTTGGCGTTCCGCCCTGTGAGTGCACAACTTTCAATAGGGTTGTTCAATAACTCGCTGACGACAATGCCAGGGGCGCGACGCTCATGAATGAGATGTTCAAGAAGGCGATTGAAGACGGGGCCAGTGATATTCATATCAAGGCGGGGGACTTCGTCCGGGCCCGCTTGAACGGGGAGCTGATGCCGCTCACCGAGCAGAAGATTTCCCACGATCAAGTCCGGCAGTTGGCCGTGAAGCTCATTCCTCACGAGGATGACCGCGGGCGCATCGACGAGATCCAGGATTACGACTGTTCCTGGGGCCTTCCCGGGCTTGGACGCTTCCGTGTGAATATCCACAAGCAGCGAGGTGTGCTCGGAATCGTCATGAGGGTCATCACGATCGAGATTCCGACGTTCGCCGATCTCCAGCTCCCGCCAGTCTTGGAGACGATATCCCGGGCCGAAAGGGGCTTGGTCCTCGTTACCGGGGTCACTGGTAGCGGTAAGAGCTCGACGATGGCGGCCATGATCGGGTACATCAACCGGACCATGCGCAAGCACATCATCACGCTGGAGGATCCCATCGAGTTTCTGCATCGGGACCTCAACTCTTCGGTCACTCAACGCGACGTGGGTTGGGATACGGAGTCGTTTTCCGCGGGCCTCCGGTCCTCCCTCCGTCAGGACCCCGACGTCATACTCATCGGTGAGATGCGGGACAAAGACACGATCGACACGGCGCTCAAGGCCGCCGAAACAGGCCACCTGGTCATCTCCACCGTTCACACGAAGAACGCCGTTCAGACCCTCTCGCGAATCATCGCGGTGTTCCGTCCGGAGGAGCAGGAGATGATCCGCGTGCGTCTCGCGGACACCGTTCAAGCGGTCATCAGCCAGCGACTCCTTCCGAAGGCGAACGGAGACGGACTCGTGGTGGCTTGCGAGATCATGCCCGTCACGGGAACGATTCGGGACTGCATCATCGACCCGGAGCGTATCGATGAGATCCTCGACCTCATTCACGACGGGAGGGAACAGTACGGATCACAGACCTTCGATCAGCACCTCATGGATCTGGTAAACGCAGGCGCGGTGGGCTTCGAAGAGGCGAAGGCGGCGGCCAACAGCCCGAGCGACTTCGACCTCAAGATGAACATGCTCAGCGGATCGGGGATGGCCAGGGCGAGCCACCACGGCGGGACCGACGGCTTTAGCGCATGACCGTCGATCTCTCAGGGGTTTTCGTACCCTGCACCACCCCTTTCGACCCAGTAACGGGAGAGCTGGATTTGGTGGGTTTCCGCGCGAACCTGCGGAGCTTCATGGCCCACCCCGTCCGGGGGATCGTGGTCGGAGGATCCACCGGTGAGGCTGTACTACTGGACGAGGACGAGCGGATGCTTCTGCTCGAGGGTGCCCGTGATATCGTCCCGGAAGATCGCCTGGTGGTGGCCGGGACCGGGGCGGAGTCCACGAGGACGACGATCTCCCGCTGCAAGGCGTCCGCCGCGAGGGGTGCGGATGCCGTACTCGTCCAGCCGCCCGCGTTCTATCGGGGAGCGATGACGGATGCGGCATTGACGGAGCATTATGGCGCCGTCGCAGCCGCGTCTCCGATTCCGGTCATCCTGTATCAGGTGCCACTGCGCATGAGTACGCTGGAGTTCTCCACCACACTGGTCGGGGAACTCGCCAAGATCCCCAACATCGTGGGGCTCAAGGACTCGAGGGGAAGCCTCGAACTCGTGGGGCAACTGATAGACCGGACGCCGGACGGATTCCAGGTCATGGTTGGGAGTGGCTCCGCCCTGTACGGTGGCCTCGAGCTGGGTGCCTTCGGCGGCATCCTCGCGGTCGCCAATCTGGTGCCTGGTCCGGCCGCAGCGATCCACGCGGCACACAAGGCGGGTGATTCCGCCGAGGCCGGAAGAATCCAAGAAGTCGTGGCTCCGCTACATGACGAGATCGTCGCTGCGATGGGCGTCCCGGGTGTGAAAGTGGCGTTGGATCTTCTCGGGTTACGGGGGGGGGATCCGCGGCCTCCGCTCCAGCCGTTGCCCGAGGGCAAGCGAGAGAGCGTGGCCAGCGTGCTCGATCGTGCGGGACTCGAAGCGCTGGGGGCTCCTTCCACGTAAAAGGGCCGGTGCCGTCCGTGGCGCAATTCAGATTCGGGATTTCGATGGTCGCCGTGTCGGTCGCGCTGGCGGTCACGTGTGCGGCCGGGAGTGCCCAAGGACCCCGAGACTCGACCAGCGCCGGTATCGATGACCGGCCGAAGATCGGCCTGGTGCTGGGCGGTGGAGGTGCCAAAGGCGGCGCGCACATCGGCGTTCTGGAGGTGCTCGAAGAACTCCGGATCCCGATCGACTACATCGCCGGTACGAGCATCGGTTCGGCCATTGGAGGCTTGTACGCCTCGGGGATGAGCGTGCCGGAGTTGCGGGCGTTGATGGAGTCGCTCGACTGGCAGGACGTTCTCTCCAATCGCGCACCGCGGCGGCACCGCCCCATCCGCATCAAGCAGTCCGATGATCGCACGCCCACTCGCTTCGAAGTCGGCTTCAACGGAGGTGCATTCCGCCTCCCGACCGGCATCGTCACCGGCCAGAACGTCGAACGGACGCTCCGTAGCGCCACGCTTTCCGTGGCCCAGATCCAAACCTTCGAGGATCTAGCCATTCCGTTCGTGGCGGTGGCCACCGACCTCGTTACGGGCGAGATGGTAACGATCGACCACGGCAACCTCTTCACAGCGATTCAGGCGAGCATGTCTCTGCCAGGGGTATTCTCTCCCGTAGAGGTGGATGGACGTACGCTCGTGGACGGAGTGGTGGTGCGAAACCTTCCCGTGGACGTCGTCCGTGAGATGGGTGCGGACGTGGTCATCGCGGTGGATCTGACCCCCCCTCTGTACGATGCCGAAGACTTGAAGACCGCCATCGAGATCACGGCCCAGGCGTCTCGAATAGGGGCCATACGGAGCACCAGGCCGCAGCGAGAATCCCTCACGGCCGGCCACGACGTTTTGCTCCGCCCCGATGTGGAAGACGTCACGGTCATCGATTTCCGCTCCCTCGTGGGCACCATCTCGAAGGGCTCGGAGGTCGCTCGGGATTCGGCCGAGGCCCTAGGCCGATTTTCGGTGGATGCCGATACGTACGTGACCATTCAAGAACGCCGAGAGACGGCCACCGGCCGCCCCGACAGGCTCGACTTCGTGCGCATCGAAGGGACCGAACGGATCGATCCCGAAGTTCTTCGCCGGCGCATGAATCTTTCGTTGGGCGCACCGCTCACAGCGGATCGTTTGGAGCGGGCGTTGAGCCGAGTGTTTGCGATGGAACTCTACGAGAGAGTGGACTACACGCTGGTCGAGGACGGCGGGCGACACGGACTCTTGATCGAGGTGACCGAGAAGCCGTGGGGTCCGGGCTTCCTGCGCTTCGGGGTGGCGTTCAGTGACGACCTCGAGCAGGGGGAAAGCAGCTTGGCTCTTTCGGTGAGTCATGTTCAGACGCAGCTCAACCGGCGGGGTGGAGAGCTCCTCACCGAGCTTCGGATCTTCGGTGCCGGACTAGCAGCCGTAGAGCTTTTCCAGCCGCTGGATAAAGGGGGGCGGTTCTTCGTGAGTCCCCGTTTGGAGTATCAGCTGGAATCGTTGGACGTGACCTATTTCGGGGCCGGTCAGGCGCACCGCGACGTAGAGGAATTCACTGCGAGCATGGCGCTCGGCGTCCAGTTTCCCGATTGGGGAGAATGGCGCGTGGAGGTCGCCCGAGGGCGTGTCTGGGAGAAGGGTTCGGGTGGCGGAGGGCTCGATGCGAGGGTCGGCGGCGTCTCGTCCCGCTTCACGGTGGATGTACTGGACGACCGTTCGTTCCCGCGAAGTGGGGTGTGGGCGTTCTTCGAGGCGTATCGGTCGGAGCGATCTCTGGGGGCCAGTCTCGAGTATACGCGGCTGGAGGGCGCCTTTCTCGCGGCGTTTTCACGGGGACGTAACACGGTGCTCCTCGGGGGCCGGGCCGGCTCCGCCATCGATTCCACGCTACCCGTCCATCACGACTTCGCGCTCGGTGGCCTTCAACGGATGTCGGGACTGCTCGCCCGGGACATTCTCGGCAATCACTATGGGTTTGCTCGTGTGACCTTCCAGACTCGACTCGCTACGTTGACAACCGCTTTGCAGGGCGGCGACCTGTACGTCGGTTTCTCGTTGGAGGGGGGTAACGCCTGGGACGACATGCCGAGCGTGCGCCTCGATGATCTGAGTGGCGCCGCCAGCGTCTTCGCCGGTGTGGAGACCCTGTTCGGTCCGCTCTTCCTGTCCTACGGGCGGACCTGGTCCGGCGAGGACAAGATCTACCTGCTCCTTGGTCGCGCGCTTTGAGATAGGCCGTATGGGGGTGGCTGTCGTTGACGGTGCTGCCCCTCGGTTCTAGCTTCTCCTAAAGGATGCACCGCCCAGAGCCCATTCCCCCCGAATGGGCTTTTTTCTTTTTTATTCAAGGGTCTTTTTGGGCCTTTCCAACGCGGAATGACGCCGTGTCTGAAGGCAGAGTGTCCGGCAACTGCACAGTCGTCTTGGGTTGCCAGTGGGGTGACGAAGGGAAGGGCAAGATCGTCGATGTCCTCGCCGAGGACGTGCACGTGGTCGCCCGTTACCAGGGTGGAGCCAACGCCGGCCACACCGTCCATGTCGGAGAGGATGAATTCATTCTGCATCAGATTCCCTCCGGGATCCTCCACCCCGCAAAGCGCTGTCTCCTTGGCAACGGGGTGGTCATCGACGCGTGCGGTTTCGGGGCGGAGTACGACAGCCTGAAGGCTCGTGGTATCGAGGTCGAGGGGCGGGTGGGTGTGAGCCAGAGGGCGCACCTGGTGATGCCGTATCACCGACTGCTCGACCAGGTTTCCGAGGATCAGGCCGAGCAGAAGATCGGAACCACCGGGCGAGGCATCGGTCCAGCGTACGAGGAGAAAGCGGGCCGCAGGGGTCTTCGCGTCTGCGATCTCGCCAGCCCCGACCGCGTCGCCTCGCTCGTCGAAGAGGGAGTCGAGAGGGCACATCGGCGTGCCCGGATGCTGGGGGGAGAACTCTCCGGCGATATCGGTGCGATGGTCGATGAGACCCTGCTGGCCGGGGAACGTCTCCATGAGCTTTCCACGGATACGGGTCTCGAGATCCTGGATGCGCTGCGCTGCGGCAAGGGCGTACTTCTCGAGGGTGCCCAGGGCACGGCGCTCGACTTGGATCACGGGACCTACCCCTTCGTCACCTCCTCGAACACGACCGCCGGTGGAGCCGCGACGGGTTCGGGGATCGGGCCCACCGCGATCGACCAGGTGATCGGCGTGGTGAAAGCCTACACGACGCGTGTGGGGAACGGCCCGCTTCCGACCGGATTCGAGCCGGAGATGGACGAAAAATTCCGTGAGATGGGTGGAGAATTCGGTGCGACGACCGGGCGTCCTCGCCGTTGCGGTTGGTTCGACGCCGTGCTCGCCCGTTTCGCCGCCCGTGTAAACGGCTTGACTGGGCTGGCCGTGACCAAGTTGGACGTACTGGACACGGTCGCCGAGATTTCGATCGCGACGTCGTACCGGACGCCCAGCGGTGAGGTCCGTGAATTTCCGGCCGACACCTGGCAGCTCGGGGAGGTGGAGCCGATCTACGAGACGCTCCCGGGATGGGAGGCGCCGACTCGTGAGGCCCGCACCCTGGCGGATCTACCGACGGCAGCCCGCCGGTACCTCGATCGTATCGAGGAACTCACCGAGACGCCCATTCAGATGGTTTCGGTGGGGACTCGCAGGAGCCAGATCATCCGAGTGTAACGGGACGATCCGTTCAGCGTACCCCCGTCAAATCCTCACTCAGACTCTTCAGCTTGGCGCGCGCCTCCAAGTCGTACGCCTGAGCATTGGCGCGCCCGGGGCGAAGGCCAATGAAGAACTGCCCGCTCTCGATTTCCATCGACTCGACCAACTGCATCACCGCTGTCGCTCCTTCGTCGATCGTCGCTCGGGGGGTGACTCCCAGTCTTCGCACCATCCCGGTGGGCATGTACGCGGCCGGGTGAAGTGCGTTGACCATCACACCCGTCCCCTCGAGCTCCTCCGCGAGATCGAACGTCATCATGACCTGTGAGAGCTTGCTCTGTCCGTAGGCCCGCCCACCGCTGAAGTTGTTCTCGATCATGACGTCATCGAAGTCGATCGGGTTGGCGGCGAGCGAGGACACGTTGACGATCCGCGACGGCGTGCTGTCCAGGAGTCGCGGCAACAGCATCTTCGTAAGCAGAAATCCGGCCAGATAGTTGACCTGGAATCGGAACTCATGGCCGTCTTCGGAGAGAAGACGCTCGTCGGGGGCAGAGCCGAATCCCGCATTGTTGACGAGGATATCGAGCCTTTCATAATCACGAAGGATCGCTTCGGCGAACTCGCGGACTTGGGCGAAGGAAGCGAAGTCGGCAGCGTAGAATCGGGCGCTGCCCGAGCCCTCACGCTCGATTTCCTCGACCAGAGCCATCCCCCGCTCGCGATTGCGACCATGGACGATGACATGGGCGCCGCTCGAGGCGATCCGGCGAGCAACTTCCTGGCCGAGGCCGCTCGTGGAGCCCGTGACCAGGACGACCTGCTGGCCAGGCGCCGGTCGAGAGGCCGTCTGCGCTTCGGCAGAAGGCACCAGCATCGAGACACTGGCTAGGACGCCGATAGCCATTCTCAGTCGAGCGGTCCAGCCCTCGGACGTGGCTCTTCGGATTGTGACGGGTGTGCTGCGATCCATGACTTGGGCTCCACTTCAATGGGTGCGCGGTCGATTCATCGATTCCCGGACGAATGCATGCACCCGTGCTAGATACATGCACCCGGAATAAATGTATGCACGGGAATATTAGGGCGACTGCATCGTGGATGCACGTCGGCGACGGCGCGCGCGCGCGCTATCTACCGTCGACCTGCCCTTACTCTTATCTTCTTGAGCTTTGTCGCATCCATTCGCTCGGGCATCCGTGGTGAGGGATTGCGTGGATCGCCAATGAGGAGGACCGAGCGCCGATGTTCGACGAACTCGGCAACAAGCTAGACAGCGTTCTTGGGAAGTTTCGGCAACGGGGCGTCATCACCGAGCCCATGATCCGGGACGGCCTTCGTGAGGTCCGGCGGGTCCTCCTCGAGGCGGATGTCAACTACAAGGTGACGCGGCAGTTCCTCGAGCGCGTGCAGGAGCGGGCTCTCGGGGAGCAGGTCATCAAGTCCGTTTCGCCGGGGCAGCAGATCGTCAAGATCGTCCATGACGAGCTGGCGAATTTGCTGGGTGAGGGAAAGGCCACGCTCGCGTGGGCGTCGTCGGTGCCGACGGTGATTTTGGTCGTGGGCCTGCAGGGTTCAGGCAAGACGACCACAGCGGCGAAGTTGGCGAAGCGGTTGGCTGGTGAGGGCAGGGCGCCCTTGCTGGCTGCATGTGACCTGTACCGGCCTGCGGCGGTCGATCAGTTGGCTACGCTGGGGGAGCAGGTCGGTGTGCCGGTTCATCGGGGTGAGGCGGGTGAAGATCCGGTTTCCGTGGCGAACTCCGCTGTGGAAATCGCCCGGCGCGACGGCAGGACGGTGTTGATTGTGGACACGGCGGGTCGGCTCCAGATCGACGAGCCGATGATGGAGGAGCTTCGCCGGCTCAAGACGGATCTGGCGCCACAGGAGATTCTCCTGGTGGCCGACGCCATGACCGGTCAAGAGGCGGTGAATATAGCGGAGGGCTTCGACGAGGCGTTGGGCCTGACCGGTGTGATCCTCACCAAGATGGACGGTGATGCCCGCGGCGGAGCGGCGCTCTCGATCCGTGGAGTGGTCGGGAAGCCGATCAAGTTTGTGGGGGTCGGGGAGACGGTAGACGATCTGGAGCTGACCGATCCGGATCGCATCGCCGGGCGCATCCTCAGGATGGGGGATGTGGTCGGTTTGGTGGAGCGGGCGGAACAGGCATTGGACGCTGGGACGCAGGAGAAGCTCCAGCAGCAGATGCTCAAGGGACGCTTTACGTTGGAGGACTTCTTGACCGCGATGCGCCAGGTCCAGAAGATGGGTCCGGTGGAACAGTTGTTGAAGATGATTCCCGGTGCGGCGCGGGCGATGCCGGCCGCGGGAATCGATCCGAAGAGGATGAAGCACGTGGAGGCGATCATCCTGTCGATGACGAAGGCGGAGAGAATCAAGCCGGAAATCCTCGACGGATCGAGGAGGGCACGAATCGCTAAGGGAAGTGGGCGGCCGGTGTCGGAAGTGAATCGACTGCTCAAGCAGTTCAAGGAGACGCAGAAGTTCATGAAACAGATGAAGGGGATGTTGCCCGTCTGATCACTTGGAAACTCGCCGGCACGACCGGCGACAAAGGACGAACCGGAAAGCGCATATGTCCGTAAGAATTCGACTTCGCCGCATGGGCCGAAAGAAGCAGGCTCACTATCGCATTGTAGTAGCCGACTCCGCCGCCCCGCGGGATGGTCGCTTCGTGGAGACTATCGGGTACTACAAGCCTCTGACGACCCCGGCACGCATCGTGGTGGACCTCGAGAAGGCCGATGAGTGGATCAAGAAGGGTGCCGAACAGTCCGACACGGTCCGCACGCTGCTGAACAAGGTCCGCAAGGGTGGGGACGCCAAGGTTGCGGTGGGCGAGATCGATCCCGAGGAGGCGAAGGCCGTCAGGGCGGCTGCCATCGAAGCCCGTCGAAAGGCGGAAGCCAAGGCCCGTGAAGAGGCGCTGGCTGCGGCTGCTGCCCAGGAAGCGGCGACCGCGGCTGCCGCTGCGGTGGAAGCTGAGGAGGCCCTCGAAGCCGAATCTTCCGAAGCCGAGCCCGAGGCTGAAGCGGAGGCTGAGCCCGAGGCTGAAGCTGCTGAGGAGGAACCCGCGGCCGAAGTAGCGGCGGAGCCCGAAGCCGAGGCCGCTGAAGAGGAGCCCGCAGCTGAAGGGGAGGCTGAACCGGCCGCTGAAGTAGAGGTCGAGCCCGAGGCTGCGGTCGCCCAGGAGGAGCCCGCGGCCAAAGCGGAAGCTGAGCCTGAGGCTGAAGCAGCTGAGGAGGAGCCCGCCGCTGAAGCGGAGGTTGAACCGGCCGCGGAAGTCGCCGAAGAAGAGCCCGTTGCAGAGGCCGAGCCCGAAGCCGAAGAAGCGCCAGAGCCCGAGGCTGAAGCCGCCGAAGAGGAGCCTGCCGCTGAAGTAGCGGCGGAGCCCGAAGCCGAAGTAGAGCCGGAGGCTGAAGCCGCTGAAGAGGAGCCTGCCGCTGAAGTAGCCGCCGCGCCCTCAGCGGAGGTAGCGGAGGAAAAGAAGCCCGCCGCCAAGAAGCCAGCGGCAAAGAAACCAGCCGCCAAGAAGCCGACTGCCAAGAAGCCAGCGGCAAAGAAGCCAGCGGCCAAGAAGCCAGCGGCAAAGAAACCGGCTGCCAAGAAGCCAGCTGCTAAGAAGCCGGCTGCCAAGAAGCCAGCCGCTGAGAAGCCAGCTGCAAAGAAGCCGGCTGCAAAGAAGCCGGCTGCAAAGAAACCGGCCGCAGAGAAGAAGGAACCCAAGAAGAAAGCGTCGAAGTAACTCGTACGCACCGTCATGGGTAAGACCCAAGCACCGCAACATCTGGTCGTCGGGCACCTCAACAAGGCCCACGGCACCAAGGGCGAGATCTTCGTCTGGCCGCTGACCGACCACCCCGAGAGTGCGTTCGCTCCTGGGGTGGATCTACACCTGGGCGATGCGAACGGCGATTTGGCCACCGACGCGCCGACGCTGCGAATCGAGGCGAGTCGTGCGTATCGCCGTGGGTTCCTCGTTCGTTTCCGGGGGATGGATGACCGGGACGGAATCGACGATCTGCTGGGTCGGTATGTCTTGCGCGCCATAGAGGAGATCGAAGAGCTGGAGGAGGGTGAAACCTTCTACCACGACCTCCTGGGCATGGATGTCGTCACCGTCGAGGGCGAGCCGGTCGGGGAGGTCATCGAGATCTACGAGTTGAAGCCGGCCGACCTCTTGGAAGTCCGGGGTCCTGAGAAGACTTTCATGATCCCGTATATCTCGGAGATGATCAAATCCGTGAGTGTCGAGGACAACCGCATAGTTCTCGACCCACCCCCGGGCCTCTTGGAGGTTTAGCGTGGGCGGCCACGACCCCATAACGATCAACATCGTCACGATCTTTCCCGAGTTCTTCACGGAGCCTTTGGCGACGAGTATTCCTGGTCGTGCGGCCGAGGCGGGGCTGGTGCGTTATCGGATCGTTGACCTCCGGGCGTTCACCACCGATCGGCACCAGACCGTGGACGACACGCCCTACGGAGGAGGAGCGGGGATGGTCATGAAGCCCGAACCCTTCTTCGAGGCGGTCGACAGTCTGACCACGAAGGGCCCGATCGTGCTCCTTTCCGCGCGGGGAAGGATATTCAGCCATGAGGACGCGGTCCGGTATGCCGTCCAACCGGACCTCACGCTCCTTTGCGGCCATTACAAGGATGTCGATCAACGGGTCGCGGACCACCTCGCCACGGAAGAGGTCTCCCTCGGTCGCTTCGTCCTATCGGGCGGGGAGATCGCGGCCCTCGCCGTCGCGGATTCGGTGGTCCGACTCCTTCCCGGAGCGATGGGAGACCATGACTCGGCGGCGACGGACTCCTTTTACGACGGCGCATCGCTCAGCGCTCCGTCCTATACGCGGCCCCCGGAGTACCGGGGACACTCGGTTCCCGAGGTCCTTCGCACCGGGGATCACCGGAAGATCGAGGAGTGGCGCGAGGCCGAAGCGGGGCGTCGTACGGAAGAGCGGGAGGGCGAGTAACCCTCTGTCCGACACCCTCTTCACCGGTCGTCGGACGTCGATTACCTTAGAGGCTACCGACGAACGGGACGTTCGCCCGAACCACAGGAACGTGACATGTCTGATCTTATCCAAGAGCTCGAGAAGGCGGAGTTTAGGGACGACTCCCCCGACTTTGCTCCCGGTGATACGGTTCGGGTGCTCTATAATGTCCGAGAGGGCTCCAAGGAGCGCATTCAGGCCTTCGAGGGCGTTTGCATCGGGCGTCGGGGCGGTGGAACGGGTGAGACGTTCACGGTCCGGAAGATCTCCAGCGGGGTCGGCGTCGAGCGCGTGTTCCCGCTCCACGCGCCGACTGTCACTGGAGTCGAAGTGGTTCGTCGTGGGCGTGTGCGACGCGCCAAGCTCTACTATTTGAGGGGGCTTCGAGGCAGGGCGGCGCGCATTCGGGAGAAGCGGACCCCGTAGGGACACGACACTAGTACCATGAGCGCACCCGCCCCGTCGCCGGACGAAGCGGGCATCGAACGGCTCCGAGACCCCCTCGAGTACGAAAGGCGGTTCTGGAGCCGAGGTCTTTTCGGGGTAGCCGGCGTCGATGAAGTTGGACGCGGCCCCCTCGCTGGGCCGGTGGTAGCGGCTGCGGTCGTCCTTACCGAAGGCACCGAGATCGAGGGTGCGACCGACTCCAAGGTGCTCGGCCAGGTGGAGCGGGAGAGACTCGCGGAACTCATTCTGGCCCGAGCCCAGAGCGTCACGCTCGGAGCGGCTTCAGTTCGGGAAATCGACCGGGCCAACATCCTCGTGGCGACCGCATGGGCCATGAACCGTGCTCTCGACAAGTTGGCGCAAAGGCCGGATCACGTTGTTGTGGACGGCCTGCCGATGCGGTCTCTCCGTTGGAAGCACGAGGCCCTGGTCGGAGGTGATGCACTCGTGCACTCGGTGGCGTGCGCTTCGATCGTGGCGAAGGTGTGCAGGGATCGGCTCATGGCCAAACTGGCTGTGCGATATCCCGGGTACGGTTGGGACCACAACATGGGCTACGGTACCGAGGAGCACCGTGTCGCGCTGGACCGGCTGGGAGCCACACCACACCACCGGCAGACCTTCCTGGGGCTGCAATACGGGCTGGAACTGTAACGCAGAAGGGGCGGCCTCGTCTCCGAGGCCGCCCCTTCACTCACGCATGGTCGAAACCGCTAGTGCGCCCGGAAGTGTAGGTTCCGGTCGAGCCGAACGGAGGCCTCACCCATATGGAGGCCCACCTCCAGGAAGAGCTCGATCGGCCCACTGAAGTAGCCTTCTTCTCTCCAATCAGGATCGAACGGTCCGTTCGCCTGGAGCTTGAAACGGCCGTCATCATGGAGGTCGATCCTCCAGATGCCCGCTGTGTTCGGCGAGACCTTGAACTCCCACTTGTCGTCCTTGCGAACGAAGGATCCCAACCCGATGGTCTGTTCGAAGTCGGCGAACCTGACGATCACCTCGTCGGTCGTTGGCTGGAAGCCCTCGAGCAGGTCGAGTGGAAGCTTGCCGTCGACGTCGAAGGCATCCTTGTCGCCTCTCTCCTGCGAATCCAGCCGGACCGTAGCCTGGTCGATCGTCAGGGAGTAGACGACGGTCTCCCCTTCGACGCCCTTGCACTTGCCAGCCGAGTAGATCGCCTGAAGCTCGGCTTGGGTCAGCGAGCTGCCGAAGATCTCTACCTCGTCGATGATCCCGTCGAAGGTCCGTGGGTAGCCGACGTCTCGCGCTGGCTTCCAGTTACTGCCTATGACGGTCGCACCGGGGCCATACGCAACCGACGTGCCGGCATCGAATCCGAAATCGCCGACGTTGAATGCGCCCTGCACCGCGTCGTGCTCACCGTCGAAGACGTAGAGCGTCACGTCGGGGCCGTCGACGGACAATGCGATGAATATCGGATTGTCGTTCGGGAACGCGTCCTTACTCACGAGCCTGACTGGGGCGTAATAAGCGGAGCCGACCGCGAGGTCCTCATCGAAGTACACACCGGCGGCGATCCTACCGTCGGCCCTCCAGGAAATGAAGTAAGACCATGACAGGCCGGCCCCATCGGCATCGATGGCCTTCTGGATCAGCATGTTCCCGTATGTATTGTCGCTATTCATGCCACCGCCGAGACGCTCCGCCCAGAGGTCGACCGTAAAGACGGTCGGCTTCAGCGTGCCTGAGTCGTCGATCTCGATCTGGGCAGCCGAGCCCGGGAACCGAAACGCCTGTTCATGCACGCCGTCCACAAACGAAACGCCCGAAGCGCTGCCAATGGGATTGTTGCCAACCAGGTCGGTGAGATCGCCGTCGCCCGCCCACCACGAAATCAGATCGGCGCCGGGTACGACACAGTTTTCGTACCCCAGGCCCAGCCCCGCGGACGCAGCCGCGTCGAGCCCGGGATCAGGGTCGGATACCGACGTGATGGATCCCTCGCACGCTACAAGGCCGAGGGTGAGGGCTGCTAGAACTACCTGCGAGTGGATCTTGGTCATGCATGCCTCCTGGGGGGGCCTACAAACACATGTTTACGAGAGCGGAGGCACGCGACTCTTATATCAACGCTAAAACCGGCCGAACCGGGGTGCAACAACTTTTTTCGCCCCGAAAAGATACGCCGCTGCAAGGGGAATTCGAGTTTCCGTCTGGGCGGACGCAAAACCCGCGCTCCAGCTGGGTTCTAGGGCCCATATCCAACTCCGTTGACTCGACCGATGGATGGTTTCGCCGACCTTTGTGGGCCCCCGCAAGGCGGCGCTCGCCCCATGTCGGAGGGGCAGGGAGTGGCGTAAGAAAACATATGTTCCTTTCAGGATTCGAAAAAAGGCGGCCCGCAAGTTCGAGGCCGCCCCTTTTCACATGGTTGGAGGAAAGCGTCGGCTTCTACCTACCCCTGGCAAAGAAGCGTCTCAACTTTTTCAAGCGGTCATCATCATCGTCATCATCGTTGTCACGGTTGTCACGCTTGTCGCGACACGCGCGACCACAGCGAGAGCGGTAGTGTAGTCTCCGGTCCAGTTGAATCGACGCCTCGCCGACGCCGGGACCGAGCCGGAGGGAGAAGTCGACGGACTCCCTCAAGTTGACGTGCCTCAGATCGTGAGCGAACGGACCCCTCGCTTGGATCCTGAAACGACCGTCATCTCGTAAGTGGATCCTGTGGACGCCCGCTACACGCCGCCGGGCCCTGAACTCCCATTCATGGTCTTTGCGGACGAGAGATCCCGGAGGAATCACCTGTTCGACCCCCGCAAACATGACGGCAAGGGCGTCCGTGGTCGGATCGAAGCTCTGGAGTAGGCCGAGCGGGAGTCGGCCGCTTACAGCGTAGCTGTCTTTGCTCCACCACCACCTTCGTCTGGCCAAGATGACTGTGGCCTGGTCGATCGTCAGGGGATAGACGGGGGCGACCTCGGGTTCTTCGACGGTGACCTCGACCTCGCCCACACCCGACCCGTTGCCGTCGTCGACCGTAACCGTAACCGTGAAGGGTCCGGATCCCTGCCCGCTGTACGTGTGGTAGAGCTCGAAGCTCATACCCGACAACGGGAGCGGTTGGCTGCCGCTACCGTCCCCGTAGTCCACCGTCGCGGTCCAAGCGTCCGCTCCGGGGTCCGTGAAGGAGCCCGCTCTTTCGAACGTGCCGCCCTCGAGGATCGTCGCGTCCGGACCGGCCTCGACGGTCGGGGCTACGTTATTCACGACGACAGAAGTCGAGGCGGAACCCTCAGCTCCCGCGTCGTCCGTCACGGTAACCGTGACCGTGTACTCTCCGTCTTGGTCGTAATCGTGTGAGAGGTCGAAGCTGTTCCCCGCCATCGCGGGACTTTCTACGCTGCCGTCACCGTAATCCACAACGGCGCTCCACGCTCCGGAGTCCTCGTCGGTGAAGGAGACGGAGGCCCCGAAGGTGCCGCTCTCGTCGATCGAGCCGCCTTCGAATTCGTTGACCTCGGGGGCTTCATTGTCGGCCCTGCACCGGCCTCCTGCGTGGATCGCTTGGAGCTCCGTCTGGGTCAGCGCACTGCCGAGTATCTCGACTTCGTCGACGATCCCGTCGAACGTCCTTGGGAAACCGACGTTGCGTGCTGCTCTCCAGTTACTGCCGATGACCGTCGAGCCCGTATCGTAAACAACTGAACCCAATCCGGTCGCATCGAACGTGCCCTGTACTTCGCCGTTGACGTAGAGGGTCACCATGAGGCCATTGGCGGGGCCATCGACGGAAAGCGCGATGAAGATCGGAGTGTCGTTCGGGAACGCGTCCGTGCTCACGACCCTCACCGGCCCCCCGGCACTGGTGGGATCGTTGTCGAAGTAGACACCGGCAGCGAGATGGCCGTCGGCTCTCCAGGAAACAAAATACGACCAGAGCGAGCCGTTCAGCTCGTTGTCCTTGAGGGCCTTTTGGATCAGCATGTTCCCGTACGAATTGTCGCTGTTCTGGCCGGCGCCGAGACGCTCCGCCCAAAGGTCGATGGTGAAGACGCCGGGCCTCAGAGTCCCTGAGTCGGGAATCTCGATTTGGGTGCTTGAACCGCCGAACCGGAATGCCTCTTCATGTACGCCGTCCACGAACGAAACGCCCGCCGTGCTAGCCACTGGATTCGCACCGGTCACGTCCTCGAAGTCGCCGTCGCCCGGCCACCAGGAAATCAAGTCGGCACCGGGTGCGACGCATCTGACGTACGAAAGGGCCACCGACGTCACCGCCTCGACCTCGACGACAGGGTCGGCAATCGAGGTGATGGACTGTTCGCACGCGACGAGCGCGAGGGTGAGGGCGGCGGGGACTAGGTGTAAACGGGTCTTGCTGGTCATGCATGCCTCCCGGGGGGCTCACAAACACATGTTTACGAGAGCGGAGGCACGCGACTCTTCTTTCAACGCTAAAGCCGGGTGAAAGTGGGCGCAACAATTCTCTTATTCCAGATGGCACCCGATCCTCCCCAGGCATCCGTTCGTTGAACACTGAATGGCCAGAAGACCTTATAAAAGCTGGATCCTGGAGGTGTCGTAGGCCGTGCTGTCTCGACTGATGCACGGGCCGATCGACGTTGTTGCCGTCGGGGAGGCGCCAGCTCCTACGCCGGAGAGGGCGTGGGTTCCCCTGAAACAAACAGATGTTTACTGACGTACATCGACGAGACCGTGAAAAACGATCCAGAACGCATCGGATTTCTAAAGCGTGGAGGTTGGGGGTCGGAGCGACTAGTTTTACCGCCGGAGCCGGTAGCTCAGCTGGTAGAGCAACGGACTTTTAATCCGTAGGTCGTGGGTTCGAGACCCACCCGGCTCATTGGCCGGAGGTCCTGTAAATAGGGGACTTCCGGCTTTTTGGTGGCGGGGAGCATGGGTTCGCGGTCGCCCCTTGGGGAGCGGGAGGTCGACAATTTCGTG